>NZ_JBEXOS010000034.1:0-84178 GCF_040611655.1 Streptomyces sp. NPDC006552 | reverse complement strand
GAGAGACTCTCTCGTGGCTTTCCTCCGGGCGCTTCCCTTCGGTCTTGCGTTTCCGACTCTATCAGATCTTTCCGATCCGATTTCCTCGGGGTCCTACTGGTCCTGCTGGTGTTTCTTTTCGCTTTCCGGCCTTTCGGCCTTCCGGCGGTGTCGACTCTATCAGATCCTTTCGGGCCTGATTCCCTGTCAACCGGGTTTCTCTTCCGGGCTGTTGGGCCCTTCCGACCTCCCGAACATTAGCGGATCCTCGCGGCAGTTCCTAATCGAGTGGATCAGGGTCTGCGCACCCCGAATCGAATTGAATTCGGGTACGCCGAAAACAATCCCAGTGGGAGATCGTGCTGGTGTTTGGTTGCCGCTTCAGCGGCGGGAGGAGCTGACGGAGAACCGTTACGGCTCTGCGGCAACCCGAAGAACCTTACGGATCGGTCCCGGTGGTGTCAACCCCCACCCGCGAGGCCTCAGTCGAGGTCGGTGAGCCGGCCGCCGGCGTCCGGCTGGGCGTCCTCGACCCTGCGCAGGAGACGGATGAGCACCTCACCCAGGAGGCCGCGCTCCACCGGTGTGAGGTCCTGGAGGAGCTCCTCCTCGAAGACCGAGGCGAGCCGCATCGCCGCCAGCCACTTCTCGCGCCCCTGCGGGGTCAGCTCCACGATCACGCGGACCCGGTTGGTCTCGTCGCGGTCCCGGGTGACCAGCCCCTCCTGGACCATGCGGTCGATGCGGTGCGTCATCGCGGCCGGCGTCAGGCCGAGCCGCCGCGCCAGCTCACCGGGACCGAGCCGGTAGGGGGAGCCGGAGAGGACGAGGGCCTTGAGGACCTCCCACTCCGTGTTGCTGATGCCGATCTCCGCGGTCTGGCGTCCGTACGCCACGTTCATCCGGCGGTTGAGTCTGCCGAGCGCCGAGACGATCGCCTCGACCTGGGGGTCGAGGTCCTGGAACTCGCGCTGGTACGCGGCGATCTGCTCGTCGAGGGTCGGCTCGGCTGGCGGCCCGCCGGAGGTGTCGGCCATGCCGCGCAGTATGGCACGCAAGTGGTTGGCGTTGAAGTCCTTCCCTGTGTATTGTTTAGCTTCTAACTTTAGCTTCGAAGTCTTGACTGCGAAAGGGCAGGTGAAAGTGACCAGGGCAATGGGCGCCGCGATGCGCCGGGTTCAGGTGGGCAGCGCGCTGAGCGCGTTCGGCATCGGCTTCACGGTTCCGTTCCTCTATGTGTATGTGGCAGAGGTCCGGGATCTGGGTGCCAGTGCGGCGGGCATCGTGCTGGCAGCGTTCGCCATGGCCGCCCTGGTCGTCCTGCCCTTCACCGGCCGCGCCATCGACCGGCGCGGCCCGCTGCCCGTCCTGCTGGTGGCCTCCGTCGTGGCGTCCGTCGGCGCGCTCGGCCTCGGCCTCGCGAGCAGCGAGCCGTCCGCCATCGCGGCCGCCGCCGTGCTCGGTGCCGGGACCGCGGTGCTCCAGCCCGCGCTCGCGACGATGATCGTGTGGTGCTCCTCGCCCGAGACCCGCACGCGCTCCTTCGCCCTGCAGTTCTTCCTGCAGAACCTGGGGCTCGGCATCGGCGGCCTCATCGGCGGTCAGCTCGTCGACGAGAGCCGCCCGGACAGCTTCCTGCGGCTCTTCGCCATCGAGTCCGTGATGTTCCTGGTGCTCGCCGCCATCGTGCTGAGCGTTCGGATGCCGCACGCGCCCTCGTTCGGCGAGGCGATACCGGGGGCCGGCTCCCGGGGCGGAGTGCGGGCGCTGCTCGGGCACCGCGCCATGGTGCAGCTGTGCGGGCTCGGCTTCGTGCTCTTCTTCGCCTGCTACGGACAGTTCGAGTCGGGCCTGAGCGCCTACGGGGTCGAGGCCGCCGGTATCTCGGCGTCGACCCTCGGGATCGCGCTGGCCGCCAACACCGCGATGATCGTGGTCGCGCAGTTCGCCGTGCTGAAGTTCGTCGAGCGGCGCAAGAGGTCCCGGGTCATCGCCGCGGTCGGCCTGATCTGGGCCGTCGCGTGGATCGCCGCCGGTTACGCGGGCCTCGGGCACGGCAGCCAGGCCATGGCCACCGCCGCGTTCGTCTCCACGTACGCCCTCTTCGGGCTCGGTGAGGCGATGCTGTCGCCGACCCTGGCGCCGCTGGTCGCCGATCTCGCACCGGCGGGCAGCGTGGGGTCGTACAACTCGGCGTTCGCGCTGGTGAAGCAGCTCGCGCTCGCCGTCGGTCCGGCGGTCGGCGGGCCGATGGGGGCCGCGCTGCACGGGCCGTACATCGTGACGTTCCTGCTGTTCTCGCTCGGCATCACCGCCCTGGCGCTGCGGCTCGGCAAGCGGCTCACCCCGGTGCAGGACCAGCCGTCGCTGGCCGGGAGCCGCGTCGTCATGCGGAGCGCCCCGGAGCCGGCCACCGCGGAGGCGTGAGCGGACGGCCCGCGCGGGCGGCGGGTGAGCGCAGGCGCTTCGTCCGAGGGGCCTGTGGATCCGTCACGTGAGAACGGCCGGTGCCTTCGGGGACCGGCCGCCTTCGGCTGTCAGCCCGGTGTGCTGGTCGGCAGGACGAACTCGCACCACACCGCCTTGCCACCGCCCGGGGTGCGCCGTGAGCCCCAGTTCGAGGCGATCGTGGCGATGATCGAGATGCCGCGTCCCGTCTCGTCGCCCGGTTCCGCCCGGCGGCGGCGCGGGAGGTGGTCGTCGCCGTCGGTCACCTCGATGATCAGGCGGCGGTCGGTGCGGCGCAGTCGCAGCCGCATCGGCGGGGCGCCGTGCTGGAGGGAGTTGGCGACGAGTTCGCTCGCCGCCAGGACGCCCAGGTCGTGCAGGTCGGTCGCGAAGCGCCAGCTGGTCAGGACGCCGGAGGCGAAGGCGCGGGCGCGGGGCGCGGCCTCGATGCCGCCGAGCAGTTCCAGGGACGCGTTGCGGAAGCGTTCGCCGTCGGGGCCCTGGCGGGCCGGGTGCTGGAGGACGAGGACGGCGACGTCGTCGTCGTGGTCGGCGGTGACGCCCGCCGCCCGGATCAGCCGGTCGCAGATCACCTGCGGGGTGCCGGTCGCGCCCGACAGCGCCCGTTCGAGGGCCGCCACCCCCTCGTCGATGTCCTCGTCCCGGCGCTCCACCAGGCCGTCGGTGTACATGACGGCCGTCGAGCCGGGCCCCAGCGGCACCGAACCCGACGTGTGCAGCCAGCCGCCCGTGCCGAGCGGCGGGCCCGTCGGCTCCTCGGCGCGGTGGATGGTGCCGTTCTCGTCGCGCACCAGGATGGGGAGGTGGCCGGCCGAGGCGTAGACCAGACGGCCCTCGTTCGGGTCGTGGACGGCGTAGACACAGGTGGCGATCTGCTGCGGGTCGATCTCGATGGCGAGGCCGTCAAGGAGTTGCAGCACCTCGTGCGGAGGCAGGTCGAGGCGCGCGTAGGCGCGTACCGCCGTGCGGAGCTGGCCCATGACGGCCGCGGCACGCACACCCCGGCCCATCACGTCGCCGATGACCAGGGCCGTGCGGCCGCCGCCGAGGGTGATGACGTCGTACCAGTCGCCGCCGACCGCGGCCTCGGTGCCGCCCGGCTGGTAGGTCGCCGCGATGCGCAGGTCGTCGGGCTCCTCCAGCTCCTGGGGCAGCAGGGACCGCTGGAGGGTGACGGCTGTCTCGCGCTGCTCGCGCTCGCTCGTGCGCAGCCGCTCCGCGGCCTCCGCGTGGTCCGTGACGTCGGCGGCGAAGACCAGCACGCCGGGCCCCTCGGCCGTCTCCAGCGGGGTGCAGGTGACCGTGTACGAACGCCCGCCCGCGCCCTTGCGGGACTTGACCGTACGGGGCTTCGCGCTGCGCAGCACCTGGTCGAGCAGGGGGAGCAGGCTCAGTTCGCCCAGCTCGGGCAGGGCGTCGCGGGCCGGTGCTCCGGCGGGGCGCTCGCCGAAGGCCGCCACGTAGGCGTCGTTGACGTAGGCGACGCGGTGCTCGGGTCCGTGCACCAGGGCGACGAGGGCGGGGATGCGGTCGAGGACGTCGCGCAGGGGCAACTCATCGACACCGCCGCCCGCGCCGTCCGGGTCGGCTCCGTCGGGCAGGGGTTCGGCGCGCGCCGCGGGCACGGCGCTCTCGGGTCGCTGGGGCAGGCCGTGGTCGGTCCGCGCTGCGGCGCGGCGCTGCGTTCCGGGGAGCCGGGCGCTCCAGCGCGTGAAGTTCACTGTGGGGCAAGCCTCGCGGGGTCGAGGGCGGGCGAGGGGCCCGCCCAGGGTCGTGGACCAGTCTGGGAGACCGTACTGACAGACGGCAGCCGTCAGGCGTCAGCTGCCGGTCCGGCGGCGGGAGTTGTGCGCCGCCGGTCGACCGGCGGCCGAAACATCGTTGTCAGATTCGTTGAATACGTCAGGCCGTTCTCGGTCGTTCTCGGTCACTCTCGGTCGTTCTCAGTTCTTCGGGCCGCCGGCCGGTGGCGCGGAAGGGTCCGGGGGCGGGACGGTCCCGGCCGCCAGTTCGAACTCGGCGCGCGGCCGCTCCAGTGAGCCCAGTGAGACGATCTCCCGCTTGAACAGGGCGGAGAGTGTCCATTCGGTCAGGACGCGGGCCTTCCGGTTGACGGTGGGCACCCTGCTGAGGTGGTAGACGCGGTGCATGAACCAGGCAGGGTAGCCCTTCAGCTTGCGTCCGTAGACGTGCGCGACACCTTTGTGCAGCCCCAGAGAGGCCACGGAACCCACGTACGCGTGCTCGTAGTCGGTGAGTGCCTGGCCGCGCAGGGAGGCCGCGATGTTGTCAGCGAGCGTCCTGGCCTGGCGCACCGCGTGCTGGGCGTTGGGGGCGCACTCCTTGCCGGGCGCGCCGGCGGTGACGTCCGGGACCGCCGCCGCGTCACCCGCGCCCCAGGCGTGCGGCGCGCCGTCGACGGCCAGCGCGGCGGTGCACCTGAGGCGGCCGCGCCCGGTCAGCGGCAGGTCGGTCGCGGCGAGCAGCGGACTCGGCTTGACGCCGGCCGTCCATACGACCGTACGCGTGGGGAAACGGGAACCGTCGCTGAGCACGGCGGTGCGGTTCTCGCAGGATTCGAGCCGGGTGCCGAGGCGCAGGTCGACGTTGCGGCCCCGCAGTTCACGGATCGTGTACTCGCCCATCTCCGGGCCGACCTCCGGCAGGATGCGGTCGCTCGCCTCGACGAGGATCCACTTCAGGTCCTGCGGCTTGACGTTGTGGTAGTACTTCGCCGCGTACCGGGCCATGTCCTCCAGCTCGCCGAGCGCCTCGACCCCCGCGTAGCCACCGCCCACGAAGACGAAGGTGAGGGCCGCGTCGCGGACCGCCGGATCGCGCGTGGAGGAGGCGATGTCCAGTTGTTCGATGACGTGGTTGCGCAGGCCGACGGCCTCCTCGACCGTCTTGAACCCGATGCCGTACTCGGCGAGGCCGGGGACCGGGAGCGTGCGGGAGACGGAGCCGGGCGCCAGGACCAGTTCGTCGTAGGTCAGGGTGGCCGGGCCGGTGCCCTCGTCCTTGCTGGCGAGCGTGGTGTACGAAACCGTGCGCTTGGCGTGGTCGACGGAGACGGCCTCGCCGACGATCACCTGGCAGTGCCCCAGGACGCTGCGCAGGGAGACGACGACGTGGCGCGGCGAGATGGAGCCGGCGGCGGCCTCGGGCAGGAACGGCTGGTACGTCATGTACGGGTCGGGCGTGACCACGACGATCTCCACCACGCCGCTTCTGAGCTCCGGTTTGAGCTTCTTCTGGAGGCGCAGGGCGGTGTACATCCCGACGTATCCGCCGCCGACAACAAGAATGCGCGCAGGTTCCCTCACCCTCCCATGACGCATCGGGCTCCTGCTTTTGTCCACAGCCTCGACAATTTGTGTGACGCGGCGCGCGCCTCCGCGCCGCGCCGCCCCGCCGCCGGGCCGTAGGAAAGGTGCGCAGGTCAGCGGGGAGGGAGGGGGTGGGCGGCTGGGGGGCAATCGGGGTGGAATCGCCGCGTACTCCGTTCGGGGGGCGCACCGTGCGGAACGTGCCCCTTCTGAATTGACTGCCGCTCAACTATGTTCGTGTGCTGTCGGGGTGTCGGGGGATGCGCTGTGGGGGTCGCGGAACAGACCCGGAAATGGCTGTCTGTTCCTCACGCTCCGGCTGACAATGACGGGGAGTGTCTCCGGGGGGAGACGTCATTACCGGGGGAACACATATGCACATTCAGGAAAGTCAATGGACCTCAGCGACTGCCGTCGTGCCCACGGGCGCGGCGGCGGGGCCCGACGGGCGGGGGGCGGGCGACAGTTCCCGCTCCACGCCGCTGCGGGTCGACGCCCAGCGCAATCTGGAGCATGTGCTGCGTGCGGCCCGTGAGGTCTTCGGCGAGCTGGGGTACGGGGCGCCCATGGAGGACGTGGCGCGCCGCGCCCGCGTCGGTGTGGGCACGGTGTACCGGCGTTTCCCCAGCAAGGACGTACTGGTGCGACGGATAGCCGAGGAGGAGACGTCCCGGCTGACCGACCAGGCGCGCACGGCGCTCGGCCAGGAGGACGAACCGTGGTCGGCGCTCTCGCGCTTCCTGCGGACCTCGGTCGCCTCGGGAGCGGGCCGGCTGCTGCCTCCGCAGGTGCTGCGGGTGGGCGTGGCCGACGAGCACGCCGAGGCGGTCCGTGACGAGCCGCGCGTGCCCGAGCAGCGCACGGGCGCGCCCGAGCTGCGGCTCGTGGAGCAGCGGCCGGCCGGTCCTGACAGCGGCCTGTCCGCGGAGGACACCGGGGCGGTGGCGCTGCTCGACGTCGTGGGGCGGCTCGTGAACCGGGCGCGCGAGGCCGGTGAGCTGCGCGCCGACGTGACGGTGGCGGACGTCCTGCTGGTCATCGCGACGGCGGCGCCCTCGCTGCCGGACGCCGCGCAGCAGGCCGCGGCGTCGGCTCGGCTGCTCGACATCCTTCTGGAAGGGCTGCGGTCGCGGCCGTAGGAACGTCGCGGGGGTGCGGCCGCGGGCGGCGGCGTACGTCGTGTGCCGTCTGCGGTCGACACCGCTGTGGGGGGTCCCTGGTTGCGGGCGTTCCCGTCGGCCGGTGATCCCTCGGACGAGTGAACCGTAGTGCTCAGGTGCGGGGAATCTCCACGGATGAGTGGTTGCTGTGCAGGGGCCCGTCCCGTGGGGCGCCTGTGTGCCACGCTTTGGCGGTGGTCGGGTCAGAGTGTGGGGTCGGGGGCTTTCCGCGATGAGTGTTGACGGGCGGGACGGGCAGCGGTCCGACGGTGAGGGCACGAGCGCCGGGGAGGCTCCCCGGCAGCCGCCTCAGCCCCCTGCGGTCCCTGAGTCCCCCGTGACCCCGCACGTGCCGAACCAGGGCGGGTCCGGGAGGGCCCCCGCCCCCGCTCCAGGGGCGGCGCCGGAGACCGAGGACGCCGCTGTGCCGACTCAGCGGGAGAGCCCGGCCCCAGCCCCAGCAGGCGAACACCCGCCGTCCGACGCCGACTTGATCGCACGGATGCGCGCCGGCGACGACAGCGCCTACGAGGAGCTGTACCGCCGCCACGCCGGCGCCGTCCGCCGGTACGCCCGCACCTGCTGCCGCGACGCGCACACCGCGGACGACCTGACCGCCGAGGTGTTCGCCCGCATGCTGGGCGCCGTGCGCGGTGGCAAGGGACCCGAGCACGCGGTGCGCGCCTACCTCCTGACCACCGTGCGCCGCGTCGCCGCCCACTGGACGACCTCGGCCAGGCGCGAGCACCTGGTCGACGACTTCGCCGTGTTCGCTGTGCAGGCCGCCCGGTCGAACGAGGTCTCCGACGACGACACCCTCGAACTCGGCGCCGACGTACGCGCCATGCACGAGGCCGAGCAGTCGATGGCCATGCAGGCGTTCCGCTCGCTGCCCGAGCGCTGGCAGGCCGTGTTGTGGCACACCGAGGTCGAGGACGAGTCGCCCAGCGATGTCGCGACGCTTTTCGGCCTCGACGCCAACGGCACGCGCGTGCTCGCCAAGCGGGCGCGTGAGGGCCTGAAGGAGGCCTACCTCCAGGCGCACGTCTCCGCCACGCTCACCGAGTCCGAGGAGTGCGCGCGCTACGCGGACCGGCTCGGCGCCTACGCGCGCGGCAGCCTCCGTACGCGGGCCGAGCGCGGGCTGCGCAAGCACATGGAGGAGTGCGCCAAGTGCCGGCTGGCCGCGGGCCAGATCCAGGAGGTCGCCGGCGGCATCCCGGGGGTCGTGCCGATCGCGGTCATCGGCTGGTTCGGCGCCGCCGGGTACGCGAAGGTCGTCGCCCTCCTCGGCGGCGGCGCCGCGAGTGCGGCGGGCGCCGGGGCCGGTGCCGCCGCGGCGGTGGGCGGCGGTTCGGGCGGCGGCGCGGCCGGCGGGGCCGCCGCCGAAGGGCTCGGGGCGCCTGCGAAGGCCGGGATCGCGGCCGGGGTGGTGGCGGCCGGGATCGCCGTCGCCGTGGCCATCGCACTCGCCGGCGACCCGAAGCAGGAACCGGAGGCCAAGGCGGACAAGCCGCCGGTCTCCCAGCCCGTCCCACCGGAGCACTCCCCCGAGCCGCCGGATACGGCCCCCGCGCCCGAGCCCCCGGCTCCGAAGCCCGAGCCCGGGGCCGCGAAATCACCGTCCAAGCCCGCGCCCACCCCCACGCCCACGCCGACCCGGGAGCCGGCGCCCGCCCCCGCTCCGCCCGAGCGCGCGCCCACCCCCACGAAGCCGGCACCGACGCCCACGCCCAGGCCACCGAAGCCGACTCCGCCGCCCGCCCCGACCGTCTACCAGTGGAACGCGCTCAGGTACGGCCTCCTCGGCGACGGCAGCGAGCCCGAGATGCGGCTCGGCGAGAGCAGCTGGGTGTGGCAGCGCCACGGCCTGTCGATCGGCGGCAGGCAGTACGCGAACGGGGTGTCGGTCCACGCCGACTCCTCCGTCACCATCGACCTGAACCGCTCCTGCACCGCGTACGACGCCGTCGCGGGCGTCGACGACATGACCCAGGGGCTCGGCGCCGTCCGGTTCTCCGTCTACGTCGACGGCGCGCGGGCCTGGAGCTCCGGGGTCGTCCGGGGCAACGACCCGGCGGTGCCGGTCCACGTGAACCTGACCGGCCACCGGACGATCCGACTCGTCGCCGAACCCCGCACCGCGTTCGGCGCGGTGGCACTGGCGGACTGGGCGGACTCCCGCTTCAGCTGCGAGTGAGCGGGGAGGGAGGGGTGGGCCGCGCCCGGGGCGGGTCTGCCCGGGTCAGCCGCGAAATGAGCGGGACGGGCGGGCCGGTCCGCGTCCGGGCGGATCAGCCCGGGTCAGCGCGTGCGCAAGAACGGCGAGGCGGTCCGCGTCCCGGGCGCATCAGCCCGGGTCAGCCGCGCGCGTGAGCGGGGACGGCGAGGCGGTGCGCATCCGGGGCGGGATCAGCCCAGGTCAGCCGCCCCGGCCGCTCCCGTCCCCAGCTCCGTCAGGATCTCCTCCTGCGTGAGCGACCTGCCCGCCGCCGCCTCCGTCTCGTAGCGGTCGTCCCCGAGGCCGGACCGGGCGCGGGACGCCAGCGCCGCGTGCTCGGACCGCTCCGGCATCGGCCGCTCCAGGCCGCCGCGCAGCACGTCGGCGGCCGCGGACAGGCGTACCGCGCGCCCCAGGTCGCCGGCGCGCGCCAGCAGTTCCGCACCGACGTCGACGAGGTCCGCCGTGACCGACTCGGCGCAGCGCTGCACCACCGCGTCCCGCAACGCGTGGCGGAGGAATTCGAGCCCGGCGGCCGGTCCCGCCTCGGCGGCCCTGAGGCGGGATTCGGCCATGCCGAGCGCCGCGAGGAACTGCGGCGGCGGCGTGCCGTTCTCCGCGACCCTGCGCGCCAGGTCGCACAGCTCGCGCGCGCGGGGCAGGTCGCCGTCCGCCAGCGCGAGGTGCACCCGCAGCATCGCGACGTACGCCGTCGTGTCCACCGTCCCGTACTGCTCCGCCTCCTCGTTCGCCACGTCGAGGGACTGCGCGGCGCGCACGTGATCGCCCTCGCGGTAGGCGACCTCGGCGAGCCGCGCCCGCAGGAACGGCGTCTCCGCGTACGCCCCCACCTCGTGGGCGAGGCGCAACGCCTCCTCGTACTCGGCCTTCGCCTCGGCCAGCCTGCCGCGCCCGATGGCGGCCTCGCCCGCGGCGCTGCACACCTGGGCGCGCATCCAGCGGTCGCCGACCCGGCGGCTGATCTCCCGCAGCTCGACCAGGTCGTCGTCCACGCCCTGCATGTGGCCCGGCGTGTCCACGGCCGCGTGCGTACGGAACATCAGGGTCACGCCGATCTCCCAGTCGCCGCCATACCGGCGGCAGTTGGCGACCGCCGCGTCCAGCGCCGGCCGGACATCGCTCCACCGGCCGCTCTCCACCAGGAAGAGCGAGAACGGCCAGATGATCCCGGGAAAGCGGGCCCCCTGCGGGCTGGGCGGTTCGAACGCGGCCCGTACGCGCTCCACGTACGCCCGGTCCGCGGCACTGCCCACCGCGTCCTGCGGCCGGGCCTCCGCGATCAGGAAGAGGGAGAGCAACCGCAGGTTCATCCGAGGCCAGTACATCGGGTTTGCCGGGTCGTCCGGGGCCGCCCGGTCCGGCATGAGCCGCTCGATGGCCTCCAGCCAGGTCAGCCCTTCGAGGCGGTAGTTGCGCAGCCACCAGAACCAGCCGATGCCCAGCGCCAGCGCGACCGCGCTCTCCTCGCCCACCAGGCCGGGGCCGCTCGTCACCCGGGACAGCGCCGCCCGGATGTTGTCCAGCTCCGTCTCCAGCCGCTGGATCCACGGCAGTTGCTCGCCGGACCGCACCTTGGGCGCGGCCCGCTCGACCAGCGCGCGTACGTACGCGATGTGGCGGCGCTGCGCCTCGAGACGCAGCCGCGGGGTCTCGTCCGCGCGCTCCACGGCGTACTCGTGGATCGTCTCCAGCATCCGGTATCGCATGCCGGCGCCGCCGACGGAGTGCGGCGTCTCGTGGACCGTCGCCACCAGGAGGGACTTGTCCACCAGGGAGCCGAGGGTGTCGGCCACCGCCGGCCCGTCCGCGGCGCACACCGCCTCGGCCGCCTCCAGGTCCCAGCCGCCCGCGAAGACCGACAGCTCGCGCAGGGCCGTACGCTCCCGGTCGTCGAGCAGGTCCCAGGACCAGTCGACCACCGCGCGCAGCGTCTGCTGGCGCGGCAGCGCCGTGCGGCTGCCGCCGGTCAGCAGCCGGAAGCGGTCGTCCAGACGGTCCGCGATCTGGCGCGGTGTGAGCAGCCGCAGGCGGGCCGCCGCCAGCTCGATGGCGAGCGGCAGCCCGTCGAGCCGGCGGCAGATCTCGGCCACGGCCCCGGGGTCCGCGGCCGGGTCGAAGCCGGGGCGCACCGCCTGGGCCCGCTCCGCGAACAGGCGGTGCGCCGGGTCCGGGGGCAGCGGCTCCACCGGGCGCACCGACTCGCCCGGTACGCCCAGGGGTTCGCGGCTGGTCGCCAGGATCGTCAGGCCCGGGCAGTACGTCAGGAGGGTCTCGGCCAGCTGGGCCGCCGCATCGATGACGTGCTCGCAGTTGTCAAGGATCAAGAGCAGCGTGCGCTGGGCGCAGTGCTCCACGAGGAGCGCCGTCGGGTCGTCGTGCGGGCCCGGCGACAGCTCGCTCGTCTTCAGGACGGTCTCGCGCAGGCCCAGGGCGCTGACCACCGTGCCCGCGACCGCCCGCGGATCGTCGACCGGCGCCAGCTCGACCAGCCAGGCCCGGGGGAGCGGGGCGGCGCTCTCCTCGGCCAGCCGGGTCTTGCCGGAGCCGCCCGGGCCCGTGAGGGTGACCAGCCGTGCTCCTCGCAGGTCGGAACGGATGGCGGCGAGTTCGGGTTCCCGCCCGACGAAGGAGTTCAGGCGGGGGCGGAGATTGCCGGTGCGCGCGGGCTGCCGCCCTGGGGCGGGGGCGGGGAGCGTGTCGGCGAGCAACTCCGCGTGCAGCCGCGCCAGTTCCGGCCCCGGGTCCGTACCGAGGCCCTCCGCCAGGGTGCGGCGGGTCTCCTCATACGCCGCGAGCGCGTCCGCGCCCCTGCCCGCCGCGCGCAGCGCCTGGATCAGCAGGACCCGCAGGGGTTCGTCATACGGGTGCGCGGCGGTGAGTTCCCGTAGCTCCGGTACGAGTTCGGGGGCGCGGCCCAGGCGCAGATCCGCGGCCACGCGCGCGCGGGTGGCTTCCAGCCGCTGGGCCTCCAGGCGGCGGGCTTCCGGGCGGGTGGCCGCCGGGTCGTCGGGGAGGTCGGCGAGTGCGGGGCCGCGCCACAGGGCAAGGGCCGCGCGCAGGACGCGGGCGGCGGTCGCCGGGTCGTCCGCGCTCAGGGCCGCGGTGCCCTCGCGGACGAGCCCCTCGAAGACGTACAGGTCGATGTCGGCGCGGTGCGCGGCGAGGCGGTAGCCGCCGGTCTCCGAGGCGATCGCGTCCTTGCCGAGCGCCCGGCGCAGGCGGCCCACCAGGGCCTGGAGTGCGGCTGGGGCATCGGCGGGCGGGGCGTGCGCCCATACGTCGTCGATGAGGGCGTCGACGGGGGCCGGGCGCGGGGTGTGCAGGGCCAGGGACGCGAGCAGGGCACGCAGCCGCGGGCCGCCCACGGCGACCGGGGCGCCCTGGTCGTCGCAAACCTGCGTCGTACCGAGAAGTTTGTACCGCACCCGGGCATTGTCGCCGGTTCCGGCGAGGCCGGGTGAGCGGAAGGCAACAGGGGTCCACGCAACAGCGACCGCGCGCAGCCCCGGCCCCCTTGAGCACCCGCCCCCTAGCGGAGCGGCCCCGCTCCGAGGGCCCTGTCCGGGACCACGCTCCCCGTAGGCACCGCTCGCGCCCGTGCCGGTGTCCCCGTCCAGCACGTGCCGCGCCGGGACAGCAGGCGTCGCAGCCACAGTTCCAGGGCGACGAGGTCGGCGAGGCCGTCCAGCGGCAGCGGTTCGCCGTCGGCCGCCGCGCGCAGCGCCTTGCGGACCACGCGCGCCTCGACCAGGCCCGTCTGCGCGAGCAACGGCGTGTCGAAGAGGTCGATCAGCCGGTCCGCCGCCACCCGCAGCCCGGTACGGGCCGCGGCCGTCGAGGAGGCGTACGACGGCGCTCCCCACCCGGGCGGCAGCTCGGCGACGCCCGCGCCTTCCAGGACCGTGCGCAGGATCGTCGCGCGGGCCCCCGGCTGCACGCGCAGGGTCTCGGGCAGCGCGCGGCAGGCGCGGACCACCTGGTTGTCGAGGAACGGGGCGTGCAGGCGCTGGAAGCGGATCTCGGCGGCCTGTTCGAGGATGCGCAGGTCCGCCGCGTGGCGGGCCAGGGCGGCGCGGGCCCGGAACTCGCCGGGGCGCTGGCCGGGGCCGGGCCCCGGCCGCGTCGTGCCGAGACGGAGGCGAACCGATACTTCTCGCAGGGCCTCCCCCGTCAGCCAGCGCGCGGCGGGGCCCGGTCTGGCCCAGGTCAGGGCGGCGAGGGACGCGCCCACGGCGCCGCCCG
The DNA here is from genome assembly GCF_040611655.1 of Streptomyces sp. NPDC006552. Classification (NCBI taxonomy): domain Bacteria; kingdom Bacillati; phylum Actinomycetota; class Actinomycetes; order Kitasatosporales; family Streptomycetaceae; genus Streptomyces; species Streptomyces sp. NPDC006552. The sequence continues at coordinate 70,757 of NZ_JBEXOS010000034.1, read as the reverse complement.
GCTCGTCGAAGTTGCGTTGCAGGAGCCGGTCCGCCAGGTTCTCCAGGCCCGCCCTGTAGGGCGTGCGGGCCAGCTTGCGCGCCGCGCCGTACACGCGCGCGGGCACCGTGAAGGAGCCGCCGTCCGCCTTCGTGAGCGCCGCCATGGGCCGCACCATGTGCCGGCGGCGCCGGTCCATCAGGAGGTCGGTGAGGCGGGCGGGGTGCGCGTCCAGGACCTGGCGCGCGCCGTACCCGGTGAAGTGGTCGGCACTGCCGGAGGTGAGGCGGGCGCGGTGCCGGGCCGCGGTGACGAGGACGGCGCTCGGCTCGTCCGTGAGCGGGCCGTCCAGGTCGGCGTAGGGCAGCGCCTCCTCGCCGGCGGCCACGACGACGTGGTGCAGGCGCGGGTTGGCCGCGATCGCTCCCGCCCGTTCGAGTTCGGCTTCGCGGTGGGCCGCGGTGCTGGAGATGTCGTTGAACGTCACCGCCAGGAGGCGTTCGCCCGCGCCCGTGCCGTGGCCCAGGACCGTGCCGGGCAGTCCGGGCAGGCCTGCCGCGAGGAGGGCGAGGGTGCCGGAGGCGGGGCCGCCCGAGAGGTCCGCGCCGATGCCCGGCACCGGCATGCCGCGGGCGGCGCGCCGCTCGGCGGGGCCCATGCCGGGTACGGGCCCGGGGTCCAGGTCGGTGCCGGGCACGTGCCGGGGCGCGGCGAGCCGGGTCCGTACGGCGTCCACGAGGGCGTCCCGCACGCCGCTGACCGCGCTGTCCGGGTCGTCGGGGCCCGCGCCCACCGCGAGCGACGCCACGGCCTCGTACCCGGCGATCTCGCGGGCGCCGGCCCGCAGGATCAGCGCGTGGCCGGGCGGGATGCGGCGCACGTCCTGGTAGGGCGTGGAGTCGTGCAGGGCTTCGGGGACGTCGGGGGTGGCGAGCAGCGCGGCGAGGTGGCCGACGTCCAGGCTCGCCTCGATGAGGTCGGCGAGGGGCAGGGCGGCGGTGGCGTAGGCCGTGCCGCCCGCCCAGGGGGTGTAGAAGACCGGGCGGGCGCCGGCCAGGTCGCCGGTGACCATGACGCGGCGGCCGACCTGGACGACGGCCGTGTAGCTGCCCGGCCAGTTGGTGAGGTGGCGCAGAGCGCCGCCGCGCGCGGCGAAGAGGCCGACCCGCAGCTGTTCGTCGGAGGCGCCGCACACGCCGAGGACCGCGATCCTCGTGTGGTCGTCGACCGTGACGACGCGTACCTCGTCGGGGCGCCAGTCACCGACCGCCCAGAGCGGGTCGGGGTCGCCCCACAGGAGCTGGGAGCCGACCGGATGGACCGTCTCGCCGTCGGTGCCCAGCGCGCCGGCGGACGCGAAGGCCACGGGTCCAGCGGTGGTGCTGCTCCATCCCACCAACCACCGCATCGCCGCCTCCACAAGCTGTGGACAACCAAGTTGTCCCCATGCTGCCACGAAGGAGGCGTCCTGGATGCGGCAAGTGGGGAGCGCGGCATGGCGTGCGCTCCCCCCAATGCGCCCCTTTCGAGCCGCGGTTGAACCGTGGCACCACCACGGCGAGGGAGAACGACAGGGTCGGGATTCGGCCAAATCGGCCGCGGATGGCCGGAGCTGGACACCCTGCTTCGGCCACAGCGTGCAACGCACAGTCCGGGAGGCGCACAACGCCTCCCGGACCGGTCCGCCGCCCGCGGGGATGTAGGCGGCGGTGTCCCCCAGCCCACTGGATCCAGTACAGCGGGCCGACCCACGCAGGTTCCATGCAACCCCTCCCCCCGTAGGCGAGTAAGAGCGCACGCCCGGGCGCACGGCACCACGGCCGGAGCACACGGTCACGGGGCGTGGCCTGCGCCGCACTTCGGCACGGACAACAATCTCGCCATCCGGAACTAAGCCACTTAACGCTTGGGATCCGGCGAACTACGCTGGGTGTACGAATGCCGCGCGGTTATGCCAGGCCGAGTGAGTCTGCGAGATCCGGCGCGGCGGCGTCTGTGTCGAGGGGTGGCGCATGTCCAGGGAGCTACGCGGACCGAACGAGAAGCTCGGCGCCGTTCTCGCCCTCGCGGGAATCAGTAACGCGGGACTGGCGCGGCGGGTCAACGACCTAGGCGGGCAGCGCGGGCTGACCCTTCGCTACGACAAGACCTCGGTGGCGCGCTGGGTGTCGAAGGGCATGGTGCCGCAGGGCGCCGCCCCGCACCTCATCGCGGCGGCCATCGGCCAGAAGCTCGGCAGGCCCGTGCCGCTGCACGAGATCGGGCTCGCCGACGCGGACCCGGCTCCGGAGGTCGGTCTCGCCTTCCCGCGCGATGTGCGGGCGGCGGTGAAGTCGGCCACCGAGCTGTACCGGCTCGACCTCGCCGGCCGGCGGGCGGGCAGCGGCGGTATCTGGCAGTCGCTGGCCGGTTCCTTCGCGGTGAGCGCGTACGCGACCCCCGCCTCACGGTGGCTGATAACGCCGGCCGACTCCTCGGTCGCGCGCGAGATCCACCCCACGGAGGAGGGCTCGCCGCAGAAAGTCGGCCACAGCGACGTACTGAAACTGCGGGAGGCCGCGCAGGACGCGCGGCGCTGGGACTCCAAGTACGGCGGCGGGGACTGGCGTTCGTCGATGGTGCCCGAGTGCCTGCGGGTCGAGGCGGCACCGCTGCTGCTCGGCTCGTACTCGGACGACGTGGGGCGCTCCTTGTTCGGCGCCTCCGCCGAACTGACGCGCCTGGCCGGGTGGATGGCGTTCGACACCGGGCAGCAGGAGGCGGCACAGCGGTACTACATCCAGGCGCTGCGCCTGGCCCGCGCCGCCGCCGACGTCCCCTTAGGAGGCTATGTACTCGCCTCCATGTCGCTCCAGGCGACGTACCGCGGGTTCGGGGACGAGGGCGTGGACCTCGCGCAGGCCGCCGTCGAGCGCAACCGCGGGCTGGCGACCGCCCGCACCATGAGTTTCTTCCGGCTCGTCGAGGCGCGCGCACACGCGCGTGCCGGTGACGCGCAGGCGGCGGGGGCCGCGCTGCGGGCCGCCGAGGGGTGGCTGGAGCGGTCCCGGGAGGGCGACAGCGATCCGTCCTGGCTCGGCTTCTACTCCTACGACCGGTTCGCCGCGGACGCCGCCGAGTGCTATCGCGACCTGAAGGCGCCGCGGCAGGTGCGCAGGTTCACGGAACAGGCGCTGTCGCGGCCCACCGAGGAGTTCCAGCGCTCGCACGGCCTGCGGCTCGTGGTGTCGGCGGTGGCCGAGCTGGAGTCCGGGAATTTGGACGCCGCGTGCGAGCAGGGGACCCGGGCCCTGGAGGTGGCGGGCCGGATCTCGTCCGCGCGCACCACCGAGTACGTGCGGGACCTGCTGCACCGCCTGGAGCCGTACGGCGACGAGCCGCGGGTGGTCGAGCTGCGGGAGCGGGCCCGTCCGCTGCTGATGGCCCCGGCGTAACCGGCGGCCCCTGTCCCGCATGGATTGTCAGTGGTGTCGGGCAAGATGCAGGACATGGAGGTGAGGCCCGGTGAGCACGGCTGCGTATGACGGGGATGTGCTGGTGGTCGGCGGCGGGATCGTCGGACTGGCCACCGCGTATGCCGTGTCGCGTGCCGCGCCGGGCACCAGCGTCGTCGTCCTGGAGAAGGAGTCCGGCCCGGCCCGGCACCAGACGGGGCGTAACAGCGGGGTGATCCACAGCGGGATCTACTACCGCCCGGGCTCCCTGAAGGCCCGCTTCGCCGTGCGCGGGGCCGCCGAGATGGTCAAGTTCTGCGCGGAGTACGGGATCGCGCACGCGGTCACCGGAAAGCTGATCGTCGCCACCGAGCGGGACGAGCTGCCCCGGCTGCACGCCCTCGCCCAGCGCGGCCGGGAGAACGGGATCGCGGTGCGCGAGCTGGGCCCCGCCCAGATCCAGGAGTACGAGCCACAGGTGCGGGGCCTGGCCGCCATCCAGGTCGCGGCCACGGGCATCGCGGACTACCGCGCGGTCGCCCGGCACCTCGCCGAGACCTCCGGCGCCGACCTGCGCTACGGGGCGGACATCGTGCGGATCGACCGGCGCCCCGCCCTGGGCGTCGCCGTGCGCACGGCCGCCGGGGACATCGTGCGCGGCAAGGTCCTGGTCAACTGCGCGGGGCTCCAGTGCGACCAGGTGGCCCGGCTCGCCGGGGACGATCCGGGGATGCGCATCGTGCCGTTCCGCGGCGAGTACTTCGACCTGGCCCGGCCCGAGCTGGTGCGCGGCCTCGTCTACCCGGTGCCGGACCCGGCCTTCCCCTTCCTCGGGGTGCACCTCACCCGCGGCATCGAGGGCTCCGTCCACGTCGGACCGAACGCGGTGCCCGCGCTGGCCCGCGAGGGGTACGGCTGGGGCACGGTCCGCCCCCGCGAGCTGGCCGGGACGCTGGCCTGGCCCGGGACGTGGCGGATGGCCCGGCGCCACTGGCGGTACGGGGCGGGCGAGCTGCGCCGCTCCGCGTCCCGGCGCGCGTTCACCGACGCGGTGCGCCGCCTGGTGCCCGCGGTCGACCCGGAAGACCTGGTGCCGGCCCCTGCCGGGGTGCGGGCCCAGGCGGTGCTGCGGGACGGCACGCTCGTCGACGACTTCCTGATACGGGAGGGCCCCCGCACGGTCCATGTGCTGAACGCGCCGTCGCCGGCCGCGACGGCCTCCCTGCCCATCGGCAGAGAGGTGGCCCGGCGCGCCCTCGCCGCGCTGGCCTCGGCGTAGGAGCTGCCGCCCGGAGCGGCGGGGCACCGGGGACCCGTAAAATCTCCCTACTGTGTCTGAGTCCGCATCCCGTAAGCACCCCGCCCCGCCCGAGCGCCCGAACGAGCCACGCTTCCCCGACGGGCCCCGGCCCGACCCGGCCGGCTCGCACTTCGAGCGGCGCATCCGCAGCTTCCAGCCCCGCCGCAGCCGGGTCACCGCCTCGCAGGCCGAGGCCCTCCAGCGGCTGTGGCCGCGGTGGGGCCTGGACATCGACGGGCAGCGCGTCCTGGACCTCGCCGAACTCTTCCCCGGCCTGGACCGGGTCGTCCTGGAGATCGGCTTCGGCATGGGCGAGGCCACCGCGCAGATGGCGGCGGACGACCCGGCGACCGGCATCCTCGCGGTGGACGTCCACACCCCCGGCCAGGGAAATCTGCTGAACCTCGCCGACCGGGGCGGCATGACGAACGTACGGGTGGCCAACGGCGACGCCATCATCCTGCTGCGCGCGATGCTCCCCGAGAACAGCCTCGACGGGCTGCGCGTCTACTTCCCCGACCCCTGGCCGAAGGCGCGCCACCACAAACGGCGGCTGATCCAGCCGGAGTTCCTCTCCCAGGTGGCCGGGCCGCTCAAGCCCGGCGCGCTGGTGCACTGCGCGACGGACTGGGAGGAGTACGCCGAGCAGATGCTGGCGGTGCTCACGGCCCACCCCGACTACGAGAACACCGTGCCGGGCGGCGGATACGCACCACGGCCGCAGTTCCGCCCGCTGACCCGTTTCGAGGGTCAGGGCCTGGACAAGGGGCATGTGGTGCACGACCTGCTGTTCCGGCGCCGGTAGCAGGTCGCGGCCGGGGCCGGTCCAGGTCCCCGGGCCCCGTCGCGGCGCCGCGCATCCCTCGTTAGGGTCAATGAGTGGCTTCGTACCCCGGCTGCCCGCCTTCTCAGGGCCCCGCCACCGGCTCGGGACCGGTCGGCGAGGTCCCGCATCCGCGCTGGTGGGAGCGGAGGGGCACCCGGGTCACGGCGCTCGCCACGCTCCTCGCGCTGTCCGGCGCCGTCATCCTCGCGCTGGTGCGGGAGCAGACCGGCACCGAGGGGTTCCTGGTCGGGCTGGGCCTCGCGGTGGTGCCGGTGCCGCTGCTGATATCCGCGTTCCGCTGGCTGGACCGGGTGCAGCCCGGGCCCTGGCGGAACCTGCTCTTCTCCTTCGCCTGGGGCGCCTGCGCGGCGGCCCTGATAGCGATCGTCACGAACAGTTTCGCGACGCGGTGGATCGAGACCGCCACCGCCGACCCGGCCGGCGCCGACACCCTCGGCGCCACCGTCATAGCCCCCGTCGTCGAGGAGTCGGCGAAAGCCGCGGCCGTGCTGCTGGTCTTCCTCTTCCGCCGCCGCGACTTCACCGGCGTCGTCGACGGCGTGGTGATCGCCGGGGTCACCGCCACCGGCTTCGCCTTCACCGAGAACATCCTCTACCTCGGCAACGCCTTCGGCACCGACCAGCTGACCGGCACCGGCCCCGGCCTCACCTCGGTGACGGCGGCCACCTTCTTCGTGCGGATCGTGATGTCACCGTTCGCGCATCCCCTCTTCACCGTGCTCACCGGCATCGGTTTCGGCCTCGCCGCGGTCGCCGCGCCCGACCGCGCCCGCGCCCGCCGGGTGCTGCTGCCGCTGGCCGGACTGGTCGCCGCGATGGGCGTGCACGCGTTCTGGAACAGCTCGTCGTCCTTCGGCGAGTACGGCTTCTTCGCCGTCTACGCGGCCTTCATGGTCCCGGTCTTCGCCCTGCTGACCTGGCTCGCCGTGTACCTGCGCCACCGCGAACTGCGCACGGTCAGAGCGGAGCTGGCCGCGTACGTCGCCGCCGGATGGCTCGCCCCGCCCGAGCCCTTCGCCCTCGGCTCCCTCAAGGCCCGCCGCCTCGCCCGCGAGTACGCCGCGCACTACGGCGGCCGGCCGGCCGAGCGGGCGGTCACCGAGTACGAGGCCCTCGCGACCTCGCTCGCCCTGCTCCGGCACCGCGGCCGCGCGGGCCGGGCCGGCGCCGACTTCGTCGTGCGGGAGCGGGAGCTGCTCGACGGGCTGTGGCAGCGGCGCGGGTACGCCCGCCCCGCCCTCGCCTACGCCGCCGGGATCGCGGCCCCCCTGTGGCGGCCCCCGGTGTACGCGGGGCCGCCGCCCGGCGCCCCCGCGTACCACCCCTACCGCCCCTGAGAGCCCGTACCGCCCCAGAGAGCGCTCAGGCCGAGGCGTCCGTGAGGCGGGCCAGCTCCGCGTCCGTCAGCTCCAGGCCGGCCACGGCGAGCAGCGCCGGCAGCTGTTCCACCGTGCGCGCGGACGCGAGCGGCGCGGCGACGGTGGGCTGGGCGGCGAGCCAGGCCAGGGCGACCGTGGCGATCTCGGCATCGTGGGCCTGGGCGACCTCGTCGAGCGCGGTCAGCACCTTCTGGCCGCGCTCGGTCGCCAGGTGCTTGCCCGCACCGGCCGCACGCGGGCTGTCGACGGCGACGCCCGGCCGGTACTTGCCGGTCAGGAAACCCGCGGCGAGCGCGTAGTACGGAACGGCGGCGAGCCCGGCGCGCGAGGCGATCTCCCGCCGGGCGCCTTCGTAGGTGTCGCGCGAGACGAGGTTGTAGTGCGGTTGGAGGGCGACGTAGCGGGCGAGGCCCTCGCGGTCGGAGAGGTCCAGGGACTCCTGGAGCCGCTCGGGCGAGATGTTCGAGGCGGCGATGGCGCGGACCTTGCCTGCCCGCACCAGCCCGTCGAGCGCGCCGATGATCTCCTCGACGGGGATCGTCTCGTCGTCGTCGAAGTGCGTGTAGTAGAGGTCGATGTGATCGGTGCCGAGGCGCGTGAGGGAGGCGTCGGCCGCGGCCCGGATGTTCTCGGCGCGCAGGCCCTTGTAGTCGGGGTGGCGGGCGACCTTGGTGGCGATGACGACGTCGTCGCGCCGGCCGCGGGCGGCGAGCCACTTACCGATGATCGTCTCCGACTCACCGCCGTGGTTGCCCTTGACCCAGGCCGAGTACGAGTCCGCCGTGTCGATGAAGTTGCCGCCCTGGGCGGTGTAGGCGTCGAGCACCGCGAAGGAGGTGGCCTCGTCGGCGGTCCACCCGAACACGTTCCCGCCGAGGGCGAGCGGAAAGACCTCCAGGTCCGAGGAGCCGAGCGGGCGCAGGGGAGAAGTAGTCATGCCCCGATTGAACGCCCCCGCGGAACGCGCGGTCCCGCCGGGGGCGCCGGCGGGTCAGGGCGTCAGGCCCTTGCCGCGCAGCCAGGCCGCGGGGTCGATGCCGGTGGCGTCCCCGCCGGGGTGGACCTCCAGGTGGAGGTGGGCGCCCGTGACGTTGCCGGTGGCGCCGACGCGGCCGATGACGTCGCCGGTGGCGACGTGCTGACCGACGCTGACGTTCATCGACGACTGGTGGCAGAACCACAGTTCGGTGCCGTCGTCGAGGGTGATGATCGTGCGGTAGCCGTACGCGCCCGCCCAGCCGGCCTCGGTGACGGTGCCGCCGTGGACGGCGTAGATCGGTGTACCGGTGGAGGCCGCGAAGTCCAGGCCCGTGTGGTAACCGGAGGACCACATCGATCCGGGCTGCCCGAAGGTGCCGGTGAGCGTGTACGAGGCGATGGGGAGCCGGAAGCTCTTGGCCAGCTTGGCGAGCCGCTCGGCCTCGGCCTTCTTCTCGGCCTCCTCCCGGGCCTTCTTCTTGTCGGCGGCGGCCTTGGCCTCCGCCTTCTGCTGCTTGGCGGCGGCCTCGTCGGCGGCCCGCTGTGCGGCGGCCTGCTCGGCCGCGGCCTGCGCGGTGGCGTCGGCGGCGTCCTGCTGCGTCTCGGCCTGCTGCATGATCCGGGCCCGCAGCGCCTCGCCCGCACCCGCCCGGCCGGTGCCCATCGTGGTGAGGGGGGCGGCGGAGGCACCGGACGGGGAGTCGGCGCTGTCGGACATGAGCGCGCCCACGCCCGGCAGCGACTTCGCCGCGGGGAGCGAGTCCTTGACCGCGGAGAGGTCGGGCATGGAGATCCGGACGGCGGGCTTGCCGCCCTGCGCGGTGGCGATGCCGCCCGCGCCGACGGCGGCGATCACGCCGACGCCCAGGACCGTGGAGCTGCGCGCGAGCCCACCGCGCTGACGGGCCACGCGGTGCCTGCCGCGGACGGGACGGACGGACTCCTCGGTGGGATTCCACTCCTCCCAGCTCTCCTGCTCGACACCGGCCTCGCCGTCGGCGGGGCGGGCGGAGTACCCGGAGAACTCGGGGGCAGGACGGTTCGACGCCACGGGGGCGCTCTCCTTTCCTTCCTTCTCGCCTACCGGGTTAGCTGACGGGTTCGGAGCAGGAAGGTCTCCTACGAGCACGGTCCGGCGCCCGAAAAGCGACGGAACGGTGCCTGATTCACCCCAAGTTGGTGGTTCCCCGGCTCCCTTACGGGATTAAGCGTGTGCGCACGGAGCCGTCGCTTGTGACGGCTGGGACGACCGCGCTGCGTTATCGAACGTTAATAGACAGCCGATAGTAATTCCAAGCTGTTCCCACTGATCGTTCACGTCTTTGGCCTGGACTTATAGCTCAATACCGGCAGGAAACGGGCGAGTTGCTCGACGGTTTTGGCCTGCGCTAAACACATCAATTTCTGACGGAGTGTCAATCGTTATGCGCAGGGACGCCGTTCGATCACCCCTCGTGACGGTGATCAGGACCGGCGCACGGCGAGCAGCGCCATGTCGTCGGTGGCGCCGCCCCCGGTGTGCCGGCGTACTTCTTCGGCCAGCTCCGCGAGCAGCTCCTCGGGCCCCGGGAAGATCCGGCCCGCGAGCCGGGCCGCCGGGTCGTAGAAGACGCCCCGCGCGTCCCGCGCCTCGGAGAGCCCGTCGGTGTAGAGCAGGAGCGTCGCCCCGGCCGGGAACTCCGCCTCGGTCGCCCGGTCCGGCCAGGAGCCCAGCTCGCCCAGGCCGAGCGGCAGCGCCGACTCCGCCGGTGTGACCATCCGGACCGTGCCGTCGCCGAGCAGCACGACCGGCTCGGGGTGGCCGCGGTTGAGGACGCGCAGGAGCCGGCCGCCGTGCGGGATCTCGGCGAGCACGGCGGTGGTGAACCCCTCGAAGTCGTCGATGCCGCGCCGCCGTGACCCCTCCCGCGCCAGCGCCCGCTCCAGCCGCTGGGCGACCGCCTCCAGGCTCTCCTCCTGCTCCGCGGCCTCCCGGAAGGCCCCGATGACCACGGCTACGGCGGCGACCGCGCCCATGCCCTTGCCCCGTACGTCCCCCACGACTATCCGCACCCCGTGCGGCGTGTCCTGCACCGCGTACAGATCGCCGCCGATGAAGGCGTCGGCCTGCGCCGCCTCGTACCGCGCCGCGATGGCCAGGCCCCCGATCCGCCCGGCCGGCTCCGGTAACACCGCCAACTGCGCGGCCTCCGCGATCTGCCGCGCCGACGCCAGCTGCTCGTCGCTGCGGCGCTTGATCCGGTTGATGAAGCAGGCCAGGACGCAGACCGTGGCCACGGTGGCGATCTCGGTGTAGACGCCCGCGTGGAAGGCGGTGTAGCGCAGGTGGACGGTGACGATGGCGGCGATCGAGACGGCCCCGGCCGTGATCGTGCTGCCCAGCGAGAAGAACGGGGCGACGACCAGCGGAGCGGCGCTGAACAGGGGCGAGCCGGCGAACCCGGACGGCGTGCAGTACTCGTAGACCGCGCCGCCGGCGATCAGCAACAAGGGCAGCACCCGCAGGAAGGCACGCGTACCGACGGCGTCCGTCGCGCGTCCGTGCCGGCCTCCTTGCTGCCCCACCACTCGTCTCCTGCCACGTCCGCGCCCGGATTACGGCGTCGGTCCAAGGGTTCCCGGGCCGCGGGCCGGGGGCGAGCGCTGCTGCTCCGTCCGGGTCAGGACGCGCAAACAGGCCGAGGCCGGAATCTCGAAAGATTCCGGCCTCGGCCTTCAGTAGCGGGGACAGGATTTGAACCTGCGACCTCTGGGTTATGAGCCCAGCGAGCTACCGAGCTGCTCCACCCCGCGTCGATGAATGCAACACTACGCCATCAGGGACGATGAAAGCCAATCGGCTCCCGCGGCGGCGCCCGCTCGTACGGTCGGCCGCCCTGTAGACCTGTCGGGTCAGGGTCGTGGCCCTCCCGTGTCCGGTCCGTCGTGTCCGCCGTTAGGGAGACATGACCTCAACTCGACGAGCCCTCACCGCTGTCCTGCTCGCTGTCGGCGCCACCGCGATCGCGGCCCCGGCCGTGCAGGCCGACACGATGCCCAACACCGCGGGCAACATGATCTCCCCCACCGCGACGCTCGACGCGGTCTCCACCATGGCCGTCCCGGCCGCGCACCGCGACGAGGTGCCCCGCACCGCCGAGCAGCTCCAGGGCCTCAACCAGCTGAACAAGCTGAGCGAGCTGCACCAGCTGACGGACCTGGTGGCGCCGGTCACCGGCCTGATCGGGGCGTGACGGCCGCCCGGAGCGCATCCGGGCATACAAAAGGGGCAGCTGCGCTCGGCAGCTGCCCCTCACGTGTGTCAGCTGTTCCCCGTGCCGTTGGAGGAGAGCGCCGAGATGTCGTCCAGGACGTGCGACAGCGGCTCGTCCTTCTTGGCCTGCGTCGAGTTCTCCGCGCACTGCTGGTTCTGCGGCGCCGACAGGACCGGGATGTCCTGGACGCCGACGTTGACCAGACCCACGATGTTCTGGACGTTCGCCTTGGCCGGCAGACCGACACAGAGCTTGTTCAGCGAACCCTGGACCAGGGTGAGCTGCGGGCTCTGGTTCCCGTTGACGGAGGAGTTGCCGAACGCCTCCTGAGCGCCGTTGCCGCTGGCGGAGGTGGTGCCGTCCTCGTCACCGTTGGCCAGAGCCTGGGGAGCGGCCGCCGCCGACAGGCTGACGATGGAAGCGGCGATCGTTGCGGCTGCCCACAGCTTCTTCATGTGAATTCCCTTCATGTCCGAACTCCGGTCGCGGAGCTACGGTTAGACAACTGGTCTGGGGTGCGTCGGTTGCGGAGGCTGACCCATTCGGCGTAATACCTGAGGGCTATGCCCGCACACCCAAAACGCAGTTGGGCCGCCGATTCCGGCGGCCCAACGCGTACGGCATACGGATCAGTTGTTACCGGTGCCGTTGGAAGAGAGAACCGGGATGTCGTCCAGGATGTGCGACAGCGGCTCGTCGCCCTTGGCCTGCGTCGAGTTCTCGACACACTGCTGGTTCTGCGGCGCCGACAGGATCGGGATGTCCTGAATGCCGACGTTGACCAGGCCCACGATGTTCTGGATGTTGGCCTTGGCCGGCAGGCCGATGCAGGGCTTGTTCAGCGAACCCTGGATGAGCGCCATCTGCGGGCTCATGTTGCCGTAGGTGGCCGAGTTGCCGAACGCCTGCTGGGAGCCGTTGCCGCTGAACGAGGTCGTCGGGCTGTCGTCACCGCTCGCGAGCGCCTGGGGAGCGGCCGCGGCGGAGATGCCGACGAGGGACGCGGTGACGGCGGCAGCCGCCACAGCCTTCTTCATCATGTGAGGTTCCCCTTTAGTTGTTTCCGAGAGCACCCGTACCAACTCCCCGCGGGCGGTTTGGTTGCCCCATTTCACTCGGATGGGGAACTGCACGCCGTGCAGATAATAGGACTCTCGGCACAACGGGTGAACCTGCGGAACCATCGCGCGCCCCGAGAGTTGTTCCTTTCGCAGTAACCGGTGCCTGTCAGAAAAGGAACAGAAATAATGCTCAAGAAGGCAATGACTGCAGCAGCAGTCGCCGTCTCCGTCGTCGGTATCTCCGCCGCGGCCGCGCCCACGGCGCTGGCCATCGGTGACGACAGCGGCACCACCTCCGCCAGCGGCAACGGCGCCCAGCAGGCATTCGGCAACTCCTCGACCGACGGCGACATGAGCCCGCAGCTCAGCCTGGTCCAGGGTTCGCTGAACAAGCCCTGTGTCGGTCTGCCGGTCAAGGCCAACATCCAGAACATCGTGGGTCTGGTCAACGTCGGCGTTCAGGACATCCCGATCCTGTCGGCGCCGCAGAACCAGCAGTGTGTCGAGAACTCGACGCAGGCCAAGGGCGACGAGCCGCTGTCGCACGTCCTGGACGACATCCCGATCCTCTCGGCCAACGGTACGCAGAACGGCTGATCCAGCCTCCGCGCACCAGGGCCCGGGCCGTCCGCATCCTTCGACTGCGGGCGGTCCGGGCTTTTTATCGGGCGTCCGTTCCATCGCCCGGTCGGCACAGTTTCCTCGGCCGGTGTCGGCTCGTTTGCAGTGCGGAGTGCCCGCGCGGAACCGGCGATCGCCGTCCCGTCCGGGCCCCTTGAATAACTTCCTCGGTAAAAGGAGAAAACATGTCTGTGAAGAAGAGCGTCACGATCGTGGCCGGCGCTGTCATGGCGTTCGGCATGGCCGCCCCGGCGTTCGCCGACTCCGGTGCCCAGGGTGCGGCCGTCGGTTCGCCGGGCGTGATCTCCGGCAACAACGTGCAGGTCCCGGTCCACATCCCGGTCAACCTCTGCGGCAACACCGTCGACGTCATCGGCCTGCTGAACCCCGCCTTCGGCAACACCTGCGCCAACGACTGACGCGGGCAGCGCAGTTGTCTACCAGCCGACCCCGGCGCCTTCGGGCTCCGGGGTCGGCTTCGACTTTGTAGCGGAAAAGGAAACGCATGAGGCAGGCACTGAGAATCGGCGTAGTGGCAGCCGCGGCGGCGACGGGCTTCCTGTCCGTGCCCGGGGCCGGCGCGGCCGGCATGGCGGGGAGCCAGGAGCAGACCGGCGGTTCGCCCGGTGTGCTGTCGGGCAACTCGGTCGAGGCTCCGCTGTCGGTCCCCGTCAACGTCTGCGGCAACTCCGTCGACGCCGTGGGCGCCCTGAACCCCGCCACCGGTGACCACTGCGCCGCGCACCACGCCTCCGCCGTCGCGTCCCCGGACAGCGGGCGGCCGCGCGCGGCGAGCGGGTACGGCGACAGCGGATACGGGGACGGCGGGGACGGACCGGGCGGGTACGGGGACAGCGCGCCCGAGCACCCCTCCACCCCGCGCGCGCCGCACTCCGCGAGCAGCAGCACCTCGGCGACGACGGGCTCCGCCGGCGTACTGTCGGGCAACTCGGTGCAGGCCCCCGTCGACCTCGACCTGAACGTGTGCGGCAACACCGTCGACGTGGTGGGCGTGGGCAACCCGGCCTTCGGCAACTCCTGTGGGGAGCACGGCGACGCGACGGCGGAGCCCTCCCGCCCGGACGAGCACCCCCCGGCGCGGCCCGAGGAGCAGGCCCCGCCCTCCGACCGTGCCCTGCCCGGCAGTGACAGCCAGGTCGAGGAGGCCGGCTTCCGGCACACCGTGCCCGCGAAGAAGGCAGCGGCCGGCGCCCAGGCGCCGGTGGCGCGGGCGCAGCTCGCCACGACGGGGATCGACGGGACGGTCCTCGCGGCCGCGACCGCCGGAGCGGGACTGCTGCTCGGCGGCGGGATCCTCTACCGCAGGTCCGCCACGGCGCGGCGCTGAGTGCCGGGCCGCGAGGCCGGGACCGGAGAAAAAGCCGGGCCGGGAAGAGCTACCAACGCTCTTCCCGGCCCACAGAGGACGGCGCGTACAACGGCTGTCTACCAACGGCATGAAGCCGACGGCTGGGAGGGAGACAGCGCGGCCATTCTCATGACATGCGTCAGTGCACCACCCGAGCGCCGGTCACGACAGACCGGTTCACCCGTTTGCCAGCCATGTCACCCCAACGGGTTCCCGGCCCGCCTGCCGCCTCAGGTGTCGGACGTCGCCGCCACGGGGGCCGGGGCGTGCCGCCGGCCCACCGGGATCACGGAGCCGCCCCGCCGCGGCTGCCGGGACAGGTACCGCTCGACCCCGTCGACGAGGGCGGGCGCGGTGTAGGACGCGCCGTGGACGAAGCGCATGGCCGGGCCGTAGTCCGGCGTCGTCACCAGCCCGGCCAGGAAGAGCCCCGGGCAGGCCGACGCGAAGCCGCGCCCCACCCACGGGGTGTCCTCGGCCCGCTGGGCGAGCATGTGCCGCACCCCGGGCGCCAGTACGGTCATCCGGTCCCGCGTCGCCTGGAACCCCGTCGCGGCGATGACGTGGTCGGTCCCGAACTCCTCGACACCCCCGGCGGCGCCGGCCGTACGGACGTGGAGGCGGCCGGAGACCGGGCGCGCCGCCACGATGGCGCGCCCGAGGCGGATGTCGATGGCGCTCCTGTCCACCCGCTCCCGCACCCACCAGGCTCCCGCCGGGCCGAGCGCGGACGCGGCGATGGCGGCCCGGGTCCGCTCCGGCAGCCGCCGGAAGGCGCCCGGCTTCTCGGCGTAGAACCAGTTGCGCCAGCCGCAGCCCAGGCCGCTGTGCGGGGCCCGCAGGCTCTGGTGCCAGGGGCGTACCCAGGGCGGCGGGACGGTGTTCCACTCCAGCCGCCGGGCGCGGGCGACGATCCGTACCCGGGTGCGCTGTTCGGCGAGGAGCGCCGCGATCTCCAGCGCCGCCTGTCCCGCGCCGACGACGGTGACGTCCGCGCCGCGGAACCGGCCGAGATCGCTGTGCCGGCTGCTGTGCGACACGTGATCCTCCGTCAGCCCGCGCAGGGCCTCGGGGAGGTGCTGGTAGGGCAGCAGTCCGTTGGCCAGGGCCACCGCGCGGCCGCGCAGGACCTCGCCGTCCTCGGTCCGTACGGCGAACCCCCCGGGCACCGCGTCGATGTCCTCGACCATCCGCTCGTCCACCGGCGAGAGCGCCTGCCGCGCGAACCACAGGCCGTAGGAGGCGAACGTCTCGACGGGGATCGGCCGGCCGTGCTCGGCGGCGACGCCGATCCGGGCGCAGTACTGGTCGAGGCGGAACCGGTCGCCCGGCGCGGAGAGGTTGGAGGCCCAGGGCTCCGACTTGAGGAACATGCCGCGGGGCATGTGGTCGCGCCAGGACTGCATCGGGCGGCCGAAGACGCGCGCGTCGAGTCCGCGGGCCTGGGCGTGGGCGGCAATGGACAGGCCGTAGGGGCCGGCCCCCACCACCAACAGGTCGTGCATCAGCAGCTCGCCTTTCGTTCAGCCGTCGTGATCCGGACGGCAGCCGCGGGTACGGTCGGGCCGCCCGGCGCGGCGCCTGGCGCGCCGGGCGCGGGGCGGGGCCGGCGCAGCAGCCGGTGCGCCGCGTGCCGGGACCACGCGGCGGCCATGGCCCGCGCGGGCGCGGGGTCGTCCTGGGCGTGCCAGGCGAACTCGGGGGGCGGCGCGCCCCGGCGGGCCGCGAGGGTCCGGAGCGCGGACAGCGGCGCGTAGTTCTCCACGACGAAGGTGCGCCCGGGCAGCGGGCGCGCCGCGGGCAGCGGCTGGTGCGTCAGGTCGAGGTACTGGGCCCGTACGACGTCCAGGCCGCCACCGTCGGCGAAGAGGCGGAACTGCGCGCCGGGGCGGGGGTTGAAGTCCAGCAGGCAGGGTGTGCCGGTCGCGGCGTCCACACGGAAGTCGATGTCGAAGATGCCCCGGTAGCCCAGGGCGTCGACAAGGCGTCCGACCGTGGCGGACAGTTCGGGCGCGGGATCCCAGCGGCCGACCGCGGTCAGGCCGGCCCCGCGCGGCCAGGCGTGCTGTTTGGTGCCGGTGCCGCCGCCGTGCAGCGTTCCGTGCCGGTCGGCGTAGCCGTGGACGAACCAGTCGCTTCCCGGGCCCGCGGCCACGTACTCCTGGAGCAGCAGCCGGCTGCCGGTGCCGCGGCCGCGCCGGTGCAGGCTGCTCGCTTCTTCGGGTGAGCCGACCAGCGTGGTGCTGCGCAGGCCCGAGCCCGGGGGCAGGAGCCAGGGCCGGCTCCACTTGGCCACGACCGGCAGGCCGAGGTCGCGGACCGCGGCGGCCGCGTGCGGTTCGTCGCGGGGCAGGACCGTGCGCGGGTGGGCGATCCCCGCGGACCGGCAGAGTTCGGGCAGCTCCGCCTTGTCGGCGACGTACTCGGCGAGATGTGCGGGCTGTTCGGGCAGCAGGAACAGCTCGGACAGCGTCGCGCGCAGCCGGCTCACCGCGATGGCCCCGGCGTCGTCCATGGGGATCAGCACCGCGGGCCGGGCGACGCGGGCGGCCACCCGGCGCAGGACGGCGACGACCTCGTCCAGGGACGCGCCCGGGCGCGGGGCGGGGTGGACCTGGGTGATGAACCGCGAACGGGGCACCGGGCCACCGGACCCGCCGGCCGCCACGTGGACCTCCGCACCGCAGCGTCCCAGGGAACGGGCCGCCCCCAGCGTCCCGTGGTGAAAGGGGTTGGGGTCGATCCGTAGCAGCACGACCGGGACACAGGGGTCGAGCATCTGACGTCCTTTCAGGGAACGGGTGCGGGGAACTGATACGGGGAACTCATCCGTGAGGGTGATGCCGGGCCGCCATCGGCCGTCCCACGAATGGCGCCGAGAGCGTTCATATGACTGTCTGTCAGGAAGGTGCGATCCCAGGACGAGGAGACGTAATGGTGACAAAACACCTACGGCCGAGACGCAGACGCCTTGCGCTGATCGTGACGGGCGCCCTGATCGCGGCGGTGGTCGCGGGAGGTCCGATCACCATCGACCGGGCGGACGCGACGACTCCACGCGGTGCACGGATCACGTCCGACGTACCCTCCCCCGAACCGACGCCGACACCGACACCGATGCCGTCACTGACGCCGTCACCGACGCTGATGCCGTCGCCTTCACCATCGCCGTCGCTTTCACCGTCGCCGACGCCCACGCCGTCCGGCACACCGTCCGCCCCGCAGACAGGTGTGACCCCGGCGCCCGGACCGACCGGGTTCCCGGCGTTCGGTGCCTACCTGGATTACGGGCCGCGCGGTGTGACGCGGATGACGCAGTTGTCGCAGTGGCTCGGCGGAGCCGATCTACGCGTGGGGCACACCTATCTTCCCGGTGACAGGTGGAGCAACATCGAGGGCTCCCCGGAGTTCCTCGACAGTTGGGCCAAGTGGCGCCGCGAACGCGATGACCGGCTCTTCGTACTGAACGTGCCGATGCTCGAACGCAATGAGGCGGGCGTGTCCGACGGCGGCGTGCGGGCGCTGCTCCAGCGCGGCGCGGCGGGCGAGTTCGACCAGCACTTCCGCACCCTCGCCGAACATCTGGTCACCCTGAAGGTGCCGGACACCGTGATCGTGCTCGGCTGGGAGATGAACGGCGTCACCTACACGCACCGCTGCGGACCCGACCCCGGGTCCTGGCGCAGGTACTGGACGCGGATCGTCACGGCGATGCGGGCCGTGCCCGGCCAGAAGTTCCGCTTCGACTTCGCGCCCAGCCGCGGCCGCGACGCCGTGCCCTGGACCCGGTGCTACCCCGGCGACAGCGTGGTGGACATCATCGGCATGGACGCCTACGACCAGCCGGCGGGGCTCTCCTTCGACCAGCAGATCTCCGAGCCCTACGGCCTGGAACGGCAGGTCGACTTCGCCAAGAAGCACGGCAAGCCGGTCTCCTACCCGGAGTGGGGGCTGTTCCGCAACGGCGACAACCCCGAGTACATGCGGCGGATGCTCGCCTGGATGGACGACCACAAGGCGCTCTACAACACCCTGACGGACTACTGCCCGCACGGAGTGTGGCAGTGCGCCAGGAACCCGCAGGCCTCCAAGGTCTACCGCGCCGCGCTGACCGGCCGGGACAAGCCGACCGCGCCCACCCCACCGGTCGCACCCACCCCGCCCGTCGCGCCCACCGCCCCGGCCACGCCCGCCGCGCCCCCTTCGTGTGTCCCGGTCCGACTGGGCACGTGGGTGGAGCGGTGGATCGGCGGCAGGGTCTGTCTGCGGCTGGGCCGCTGGGGGCAGCGCTCCTGACGCGGCACGGCCGTACGGTGCGGTGGTGGCGGTCCGGTCTCTAGGCCGGGCCGCCACTTCGCTCCTTCCAGGCCCGCCGCGCCCGCTTCGCCAGGGACCGGGCCCGCACATCGGCGAGGAGCGCGCCGAGCAGCACGGCGGTGCCGCGGCGCGCCAGCAGGAACCGCTGGTTGACGCGGCGTTCGGGGCGCCAGTGCAGCTTGTAGGGCTCGGTGCCGCGCAGCAGGCTCAGTACGCCGTCGCGCGGCCCGCTCTGCAGGTGCTGGGCGCACGAGCGCAGCAGCATGGTCGCCACGTCGATCTTGCGCTCCCGCAGCCGCGGATGGGCGCCGTAGAGGTAACCGCCCGCCAGCCTCGGCGACAGGAAGGTCAGGTCGGCGGCGACCACCGAGCCCTCCAGGGTGAACTCCGTGACGACGGCGTCGCCGGTCTGCGCCATCGCGGTGACCGAACGGGTCAGATGCTCCGCGAAGCGCGGCCGGACGTGCTCCGTCGTCACCTTGCGTTCCTGCCACTGGAGTTGGTGCAGCTCCAGCAGGCGGCGGACCGAGGGACCGACCTCGGCGGTGGGGACGACGCGGCGCTCGATGCCCGCCGCGTCCAGCTTGCGCAGCTTGGCCCGGGCCCGCTGCGCCCGCGGCCGCGGCAGCCGCTGCACCAGGTCGTCCATCGGCAGCGCGGGCAGTTCGAGGCACGGGGAGTCGTCGAGCCGGCGGCTCGGCCCCGGCCAGCGGGCGTACAGGGACTCCACCGTGCTGCCCGGCCGCACCTCCCGGAAGTCGATCACCGCGCTCCCGGCCAGCCGCCACAGACCGGCGCCGAGGGCGGCGACGGCGTACCCCGCGGGGCCGTCCGGGCCGTCCTCGACCAGGACGTCGCTGAAGTCGGAGATGGCCGTGCCGAGCGGCGTCAGCGTGGGGAAGGGACGCGGCCGCAGCATGAGCGGGGCCGCGGCCACCAGCCGGCCCTCGTGGCGCACCAGCACGACGCGCAGCCGGCCGGGCCGCCCGTAGGAGAGCCACCAGGAGTGCAGCCAGGCGTGGCTCTGGAACGGGGTCGCGGTCGCGCAGGAGCGGTGCAGGCGGTTCCACTCCTCGCGCAGCGCCCCGAACTCGGCGCTGTCCGTGCAGAGCGTGACGGCCGGGCCGGCTCCGCTCCCCCGCATCAGGCGCCGTCCCGGTCGCCCGCGGCCGGTGCGGGCACGGTCGGCGTCGAGCCCCCGGCCTCCCGGCGCGGCCGCAACAGCAGGGCGAGGCCGCCGAGGAGCCCGCCCGCGCAGGCGCCGACCAGGGTGGTCAGCGCGGCCGAGGGCGAGGAGGGCTCGGTCGGCTGCACCGCCCGGGTGAAGCGCAGGAGTTCGACGTGGGTGTCCTTCTTGGCGTGCTGGGCGTTGGTGGTCAGCGCGCGCGCCACGGCGTCGGCCATCGCCGTCGCGGTGGCGGGCCGGTCCGAGGAGGCCGAGATCGCGACCATGGGCGCGTCCGGCGACGTCTCGGCGCGGACGTCCGCCCGCAGCGTCCGCACCGGCACGCCCGCCGCGACCTGGGCGTCGCTCAACACCGCGACCTGGGTGGCCACCTTGCTGTAGGCCTGCGCGAAGCCCGTCGCGGACATCGGGTCGGAGCCCTTGGCGGGGACGGCGATCACGTAACTGGTCGCCGTGTACTGCGGCGCGCTGACCCCGCCGTAGACACCGCCGGCGAGGGCGCCGAGCAGGATGCCCGCGGGCAGGGGCCACCAGCGCGGCACTCTCCTCGTGCGGGCGTCGACGCGGGCGCCGAGTGGGCGGGAGGTGGCCCTCTCCTGGGCGGCTTCGGTCATCGCGTACTCACTCCTGGGGTAGAGGCGCCCATGGCCGACGCGTACACCTCGAGGTGTGCCTCGGCGCTGCGGGCGATGCTGTAGTGGTGGGCGGCCGGTGACGGCGGCCGGCTCCCGGCCCGCCGGCCGCGGAGCGTGCGGATCTCCCGGGCGAACGAGGCGGGCGCGCACGGGACACGGACGGCGCCGGCGGCCAGGCCCGTGGGCAGGTCGTCGACGGCCGGGCAGGTCACATGGAGGACGGGCAGGCCGCTGGCGAGCGCCTCCACCACGGCAAGGCCGAACGCCTCGTCGAGCGAGGGCGAGGCGAGCACGTCCATCGCCGACAGCAGCGCGGGCAGGTCGACCGCGTCCGGGCCGGCGGCGGTGTGCGGGCGCTCTCCGGCGAGGACGACGCGGTCCAGGACCTGGGCGTCGCGCGCCGCCTGCCGCAGCGCGTCCTCCTGCGGGCCGGTGCCGACGAGCAGCAGCCGTACGTCGTCCGGGAGGTCGCGCAGGGCCGCGACCAGGACGTCGAACCGCTTGCCGGGGACCAGGCGGCCGACCCCGCCGACGACGAACGCGTCGGCGGGCAGGCCCAGGGCGGCGCGGGCCCGGGTCCTGGCCCGCGCGTCGAAGGTGAAGCGGTCGACGTCGACCCCGTTCGGGACGACGTGGACGCGGTGCGGGGCCACGCCCCAGCCGTGCAGCCGCTCGGCCACCGCCGGGGAGACGGCGATGGTCGCCCGGCCGAGCCGCTCGCCCGCGAGGTAGAGCGCGCGGACGCCGCGGGTGAGGGGTCGTCCCTCGATCTGCGCGTCGCCCAGGGAGTGTTCCGTCGCGACGACGGCCCGCACCCCGGCCAGGCGCGCCGCGGTCCGCCCGTACAGGCAGGCCCGGTACAGGTGGGTGTGGACCACGTCGTACCGGCCGGCCCGGATCAGCCGCACCAGGCGGGGCAGGGCGCGGCCGTCGCGGTTGCCCGCCATGCCGAGGTGGGCGACGCGGACGCCGTCGGCGACCAGCCCGCCCGCGACCTGGCCCGGGTTGGTCAGGGTCACGACGTCGTGCCCGGCCGGCAGGTGGCGCAGGAGCAGCCGCAGCTGCTGTTCCGCGCCGCCCGCGCCCAGGCCGGTGATGACGTGGAGGGCCTTCACCGCGCGTCCTCCCCGAGGTGCCAGGCGCGCCGGCGCACCCGGTGGACCCGGCGCTTGAGTTCGAGCCGCCAGGGGGTGTCCCGCTGGCCGACGTAGAGCCGCGGCAGGGCGTGCACGCTGGTCAGCGGGCCGGGCGAGATGGCGCAGCCGTACCGGTAGCCGGCGCCGCGCACGGCGTCGACCGTCGCGGCGTCGATCGCCCCGTACGGGTAGCAGAAGCCGTGCACCTCGTGGCCGGTGAGTTCTTCGAGGCGCGCCTTGCTGTGCCGGATCTCGGCGCGGCGCTCTTCCTCGCCCACGCGGGTGAGGTCGACGTGCATCAGCCCGTGCGAGCCGATCTCGATGCCGGCCGCGGCCGCCGCCCTGATGCCCTGCGCGCTCAGCAGCGGCTTGCGCGGGCCCTCGGCGTCCCAGCCGTTCTCGCCGCCGAGCCGGCCGGGCAGCACGAAGACGGTGGCGGAGCAGTCGTAGTGGCGCAGCAGCGGCAGCGCGTTCTCGACGAAGTCGCCGTAGCCGTCGTCGAAGGTGAGGGCGACCAGGCCGCGGCCGGCGCCGCAGCTGCGCGCGTCGAGGAGTTCGGCCACGCTGACGCCGCGCAGGCCGCGCGAGCGCAGCCAGTGCAGCTGCTGGCGCAGCCGGTCGGGGGTGACCGTGACGTTGTAGGGGTCGTCGGGGCAGTCGTCCACGGAGTGGTACATCGCCACCCACGGGGAGCGGCCGGGCAGCCGGTCTCTCGGCCGGGTCAGGGGTGGTTCCTGGAGCGCTGTTTCAGCTGACATTGCGAAGCTTTCTGGTCGCGATGCGGACGGCCGGCAGGAACGCCTGGACGTTGAGGGCCCACAGGAGGAGAAGGAAGACGGCCGCGATGGCGAGGGAGCCGGCGGCGAGCGCGGCCAGCGGGTGCCCGGGGCCGGCCGCGCACAGCAGGCCCGCGCCCGCGGCGGCCACCGCCGCGAGCAGCGTCTTGCCGAGTTCGAGCAGCACCGCGGGTAGCCGTACGGGGACGCTGCGCCGGTCCATCGCGGTCAGCAGCAGGACGGCCGTGAAGGTGATGCCGAGGGCGTTGGCGGCGGCGATGCCCCCGACGCCCCAGACGGGGACGGCCCAGGTGCCCGCACCGGCCGTGAGCAGCATCCCGGCGGCCATCGCGCCCACCGGGTACCAGGTCGGGCGCCCGGCGGAGAAGTACGAGCGGACCAGCGCGCCGACCAGGCAGTGGCCGAGGAGGCCCAGCGAGTAGACGCGCATGATGTCCGCGGTCGCGGCGGTGTCCGCGGAGGTGAAGGCGCCGCGCTGGAAGAGGAGCTGGATGATGTCGGGCGCGCAGGCGAAGACGACGGCCGCACCGAACAGGACGATGCAGGCGGCCAGGGCGATGTCGCGCTCCACCCGCTGCCGCGCCCGCTCGGTGTCGCCGCGGGCCAGCGCCTTGGCCACGACCGGGAAGGTGACGGTGCACAGCATCAGGGAGAGCACCATCGGCAGCTGCGCCACCTTCTGCGCGTAGTTCAGGTGCGAGATCGCGCCGGACGGCAGGGAGGAGGCGAGGAACCGCTCGATGAAGACCTGCGACTGGCGGCAGAGCGCGAAGAGCAGCACGGTCGCGATGAGCGCCAGGTCCATGGCCTGCCGCTTCGACGCCTTCACGTTCCCGGCCCGGCCGCCGGGGGCCTTCGGGCCCGCGCCGCGCAGCCGCCGGTGCAGTACCGGCGCCTGGACGAGCACCATCAGGCAGCCGCCCGCGGCCACGCCCGCGGCGGCGGCGCGCACCCCCCAGCGGTCGGCCAGGAGCAGCAGCGTGACGATGATGCCCGTGTTGTACGCGACGTAGATGGCGGCCGGGGCGAGATAGCTGCTGTGGGCGCGCAGCGCGGCGCTGCAGTACCCGGTGAGGCCGAAGGTCAGCAGGCAGGTCGCCGTCAGCCGCGTGCAGTCGACGGCGAGCCGGGGATCGGGCAGGCCCGGGGCGAGCACCTCGACGAGCTGGGGCGCGCCGATCACCAGGAGCACGGCGGAGACCAGGAACGCCAGGGTCAGCCGGGGCAGCGAGGCCGCCACCAGGGCGCGCACCGGGTCCTGGCCGAGGACCGGCGCGGCCGCGCGCGCGGCGATCGCGGCGCTGAAGGCGGGGACGAGCATGAAGGCGAGCCCGTCCTCGATCAGCAGCGTCGTGGCCACCTCGGGCACGGTCCACGCGACGAGGAAGGCGTCCGTCTCACTGCCCGCTCCGAACAGGTGCGCGAGTGCCTGGTCCCGGCCGAGCCCGAGCAGCGAGCCCGCGGCGGAGAGCAGGGCGGTGAGCAGGGCGGCGCGGGCGAGGAAGGTGCCGGAACTGCCGTGCGGGTCCTGGCCCTTGTCGGCGACGGGCGGCTCGGTGGTCTGCTGGGCCGGCATGGCGGGAGAGCGCCCGGTCTCCTCGCCGCCGACCGGAAGGGTGGGTTTCATCGCCCGGCCGCCGTTTCGCCGGCGCCGGTCGCGGCCGGTGCCAGGGCCCACCAGGCGGCCAGCCCGAACACGACGGCGGTCAGCACCGTGGAGGGGCCGCCGATGTCCGCGTACGCGAAGTCGATCAGCTGCCAGGTGAGCAGCCCGCACGCGAGGAGCGCGCAGTCGAGGCCGCGGGCGCGCCGGTGGGCCGCAGCGAGCCGCCGCACCCCGCACACCAGGAGCGCCGCCCAGCTCCCCACGATCGCGCAGAGGCCGAGCAGCCCCTGCTCGCTGAGGACCAGGAGGTACATGTTGTGCGGCGACAGCAGCGGCTGCCGGCGGAAGGCGGCCCCCGCGCCCGCCACGTCGCTGCCGGCGGAGAGCGCGATGGAGGCGTGGCTGTCACGGTAGGCGGGGAAGTTCTTCAGCCCGACCCCGGTCACCGGATGCTCCTGCCACATGCCGACGGCCGCGGCCCACATGGTGTACCGGTCGGTCACCGACTGGTCCGGCGTGGCCGTGACCTGCGTGATGCTGCTCAGCCGTTCCTGGAGCATCGAGGTCCCGACCCCGAAGCCGCCGACGAGGACGACCGCCGCGGCGGCCCCCACGGCGAAGAGCCGCGCCGCGCGCCGCAGCCCGGCGAGCACGATCTGCAGGACGCAGGCGACGGCCGTGGCGATCCACGCGCCGCGGCTGAAGGAGAGCGCCAGCGGCACCAGGAGGGCGAGCGCGCAGGCCAGCGCGGTGAGCCGGACCCGCACCGCGCCGCCGCCGAGCGCGAGGGCCACGGCGCAGAGCAGCCCGTAGGCGACCACCGTGGACATGCCCATCACGTCCGTCGCGCCGAACGTGCCGACGGCCCGGATGTCCTCCCCCGCGTACGAGGCACCGGTGCCGGTCAGGTACTGGTAGACGCCGATCGCGCCCTGCCAGAGCCCGAGTCCGACCAGGGCCCAGCCGACGAGGCGGAAGTCGCCGCGGTCGCGGACCAGCAGCAGGACGGCGGCCGGGACGAGCACGAAGATCTGGTAGTACCGCGCCAGCCCCTGGAGGGTGTGGGAGGCCGAGTCCGCGCCGAGGGCGGCCACCGCGAAGGCCAGCACGGGCAGCCCGAGCACGAGGTACGCGGTGCGGGTCAGGGGACGCTGCCCGCCGCGCACGGCCCGCACCGCGCAGTAGAGCACCAGGAGGCCGGAGAGCGCGTCGGCCGGTGTCAGCCCCCCGCTGTCGCCCTCGGCGCCCGGCCCGAGCGGCAGCGCCAGCATGCCGATCACCAGCAGGACGGGGAGCACGGGGCCCGCGCGGCGCACGGCCCGTTGCCAGGGCGCCGCGGGACGGGCGCTCACCGGGGTGAACGCGGGGACGGCTGTCACTTCGTCAACTTCCCGTAGGGCGGAAGAACTCGGTCGCCGTGCGGGCCAGGATGGTCAGGTCCCGCCAGAGCGACCAGCTGTCGATGTAGGCGTTGTCGAACCGGCAGCGGTCCTCGATGGAGGTGTCGCCGCGCAGCCCGTTGATCTGCGCGAGACCGGTGATGCCGGTCGGTACGCGGTGCCGCTCGCTGTAGCCGGGGTAGGTCTCGCCGAACTTCATGACGAAGTACGGGCGTTCAGGGCGGGGACCGACCAGGCTCATGTCGCCGCGGAAGACGTTCCACAGCTGGAGGAGTTCGTCCAGCGAGGTGCGGCGCAGGAACCGGCAGAACCACGGCATGTGGTGCTCGTTGGCCACGCTCCAGCGCGTCGCGGCCTCCATCGGGTCCGCCGGGCGGTGCGTGCGGAACTTCAGCAGGGTGAAGGTCCGGCCGTCCTTGCCGACGCGCTCCTGGCGGAAGACGACTCCGGGCCCCTCGCTGACCCGCAGCCACAGCGCGCAGACCAGGAGCACCGGGCTGACCAGGACCAGCAGTGCGCCGGAGACGGCCAGGTCCAGGGCGCGCTTGCCGGGGTGCAGCCGCTGCGCCGCCCCGCTCAGCGGCCGGCAGCGGAATCCGGCCAGATGGCTGTCGGCCCCGCCCCGATCGGGCACGTACGCCGACACGTGCGGGTCCAGCTCCCAGAACTCGCACCGCAGCTCCGCCAGGCCGCGCAGCCAGGGGCGGTAGGCGGGGGAGCCGGCGCTGCCCAGGAGGATCACCCGCCGCACCCCGTTCTGGATCACCGCGCGCCGTACGTCGTCCGCGGTGGTCAGCACCGGCACGGTGGGCTCCTCGCCCGGCGCGCGCGGGCCGGGCGGCTCCTCGCTGACGATGCCGACAAGGCGGACGCCGCTGGGCCGGTGGCGCTGGAGGGCCGCGGCGACCCGGCTCGCCGCCGGTTCCGGACCCAGCAGGAGGGTCGCGCAGGGCCGGCGCAGCAGGGCCACCCGGCGCCGCCACAGGACGAACGCCCGGCCCGCGACGGCGAGCACCGCGTGCAGGGCGCACCCGGCCGCCACCGCGCGCAGCGGGAGCGGCCGCAGCAGGGGCAGGGTCGCCGAGGCGGCGGTCAGCACGCACCACGCGGTCAGCACGCGGCCGGTGAGGGCGGGGCAGTCGTCGAGGACGTGCCGTCCCTCGGTCCGCCGGTACAGGCCCGCGCCCCGGTGCAGGGCGAGGACCAGCAGGACGAAGCAGGCCATCAGCAGCGGCCGGGGCTCCACCGGCGTGAGGGCGGCCGTGCCGAGCAGGGCCGCCGTCGTGTCGGCGGCGAGCAGGAGCGTATGGGTGGAGTGGTCCCGGGCGGGGCCGCCGACCGGGTCGAACTTGGCGCCGACGGTGGTCCGCTGAGGGACGACCAGGGCGGGGGCAACGGTCTGATCCGGGGTCACGTCGTGCTCGGCTCTCTGTGTGCGGTGGTCTCCAGACCCAGAAGCTCGCCGTACACCTCCGCGACCGCCGCGGCTGTGTGCCGTACGTCGTGGTGGGCGTGCACGTGGCGGTGGGCGGCGCGGCCGTGGGCGCGGAGCCCTTCGGGGTCGCGCAGCAGTCGGACGAGCGCGCGGGCCAGGGCCGCGGGGTCCTCCGGGGGGACGACGCACGCCTCGGCCAGCGGGGCCGGCAGACTCTCGCGGGCCCCGGCCACGTCCGTGAGGAGCACCGGGCTCCCGCAGGCCATGGCCTCCAGCGGCGCCAGCGCTATGCCTTCCCAGCGGGAGGGCATGACGACCAGGTCCGCCGCGCGGTACCAGGGGACCGGGTCGTCGACCGCCCCGGCGAAGTGGACCGCCCGCGGCGCCATGGTCCGCAGCTCCTGCTCCTGGGGCCCGTCACCGACCAGCACCAGGCGCGCCCGCGGCAGTTCGCGCAGCACGTCCCGCCACGCCTGGACGAGGAGGTCCTGGCCCTTCTGCCGGCAGAGCCGGCCCACGCAGACGACGAGCGGTCCCGCGCCGTCCCGGTCGCGGGGCGCGTCGTCGGGCGCCGCCGGGTGGAAGCGCCGCAGGTCGACCCCGTTCGGGACGAGCCGCCACTCGGCCGCGATGCCCCGGCCGGTGCCCGTGCGCTGTTCGGCGCGGCTGACGCAGACCAGCCGGGCGGCCCAGCGCGCGCCGAGCCGCTCCCAGTGCAGGGCGAGCCGGGCCGGAACGCCCCGGACGGCCTCGAAGGACCAGGCGTGCGGCTGGAAGACGGTGGGGACGCGGCCCCGGACGACGAGCCGGGTGATCAGGCCCGCCTTGGCGCTGTGCGCGTGGATGAGGTCGGGCCGCACCCGCGCCACCACCGCCGCGAGCCGCCGCCCCTCGCGGACCAGCCCCTTTCCCGGGGAGCGGGACGCCTCCCAGGTCAGGAGCGCGCAGCCCGAGGAGGCCAGCAGCCGGGGGAGGCTGCCGGACGCGGGGCAGGCCACCGAGACGGTCATCCCGGCGGCGAGCTGCCCGCGGACGAGGTCGGCCACCACGCGCGCGACTCCGCCGTCGACCGGTTGCGTCACGTGCAGCACGTGGGGCGGCACGGGTGCGGACGTCACAGGCATCGCCTTTTTCCTTGGCTGAGGAACGGAGTTCGGCCGGGCCGGGGTGCGGTTCAGGACCGGACGTCGACGGCGCCGAAGAGCACGCCGGTCCAGGCCGCGTCCGCGGAGGAGGCCAGGCGCAGGTCCAGAGCCCTGGCGCCCCGCCGCACGGACCGGCCCAGCGGGAACACGTCGGAGTCGTAGCCCAGGGTGTTGGCATGGGCGGGCAGGCGCCGGGCGGGGTGCGTGCCGGGTTCGCTGATGGTCGAGTTGAGGACGTCGCGCGCCGGGTTGGCCCGGTCGGAGAGGGCCACGGACTTCTTGCGGCCGGTGGCCAGGGTCAGCGCGTCGCCGCCGGTCCCCCGGTCACCGTCGTAGGCGACGAGTCCCACGACTCCGCCGGTGCCCGCGGCCGGGGCCGTCCGCTGGTGGAAGGTCTGCGCGGGGCGGCCCTTGCCGACGGCGTCGAAGCCGTCCTGGACGAAGACGTGGCGCAGCGGCGCGGACTTCTTCTCGTAGGCGACCACGAGCGTCCAGCCGCCCCAGGCCCCGGCGGCGGAGCGGCCCATCGCGACGTTCACCTGGGCCACGGTCCACAGCCCGGACCCGCCGGAGCGCACCAGAGGGGTGACGTCCGCGGAGGCCTGGAAGGCGTCGGCGCCGTGCGCCACCCGGTGCCCGACGGGGGTGTCGGCCAGCACTTCCTTGTACTGGCCGCCCGGTTCGGCCACGAGGACGCGGCCGTTGTCACGCGGCGGCTTCTGCTCGCCGACCCGCAGGTTCCCGCCCCAGTACAGCCGCGCGTACGTGACCCGGGCGCCGGCCGGGACCCGGACCTCCGCCCGGGTCGAGTTGTAGGTGTTGGGGTCGCTGTCGACATCCGTGTAGAACATGTCGAAGTCGCCGTTGCCCGCCGCCGCGCCCGACCGCGCGGCCGGGCAGCCGACCTTCTTGACCGAGTCGGCGCCCCGGCAGGTGATCGCCGCGTTGGCCGCCCGCACGACCCCGCCGTGCAGCACGGCGTCGTACCGCGTGGCGAACGGGATACGGGACTTCTCGGGGCCCGGCGCCGTCGCGGTCGCCCGGCCGGGCAGGGACAGCACCGCCAGGGACAGCAGGCACACCGTCGTACGGCGCAGGAGACAGCCTTGGACTTTTCGCACGGCCGACTTCCCTTTCAGGAATGAGCAGGTTCTTGCAGCAACGAGCGGCGAATAAGAAAGTCACACTTACCTGTTGACCCCGGGGTGGATACCGACCCGAACGAGGGACGGCCAACAGTAGTCACGGGACAGCGAGTTTCACTTGATACATGATGTGTGTTGGACTTGTGAAATTACCGCTGGCCACACCGCGCCACTCCGTGACGCACTGCAATGCCCTAACGGCTATTCACCCGTTCGGAGCCGCAACCCCGGAGACCGCCGCCGCGTTGCACCACAAGCCGGGCGCCTGCCCCGGCCGAACAGAACGACCCCCAAGGAGCATGTTCATGTCGCGTACCGCCAAGGCAGTCGTCTTCTCCGCTGTGGCCGCCGCCGCCATGGCCGGCAGCGCCGGCATCGCCACCGCCGACAGCGGCGCGCAGGGTGCTGCCACCAACTCGCCCGGCGTCATCTCGGGCAACCTCCTGCAGGTGCCCGTGCACGTGCCGGTCAACGTCTGCGGCAACACCGTCGACGTCATCGGCCTGCTGAACCCGGCCTTCGGCAACACCTGCGCCAACGACTGACGGCCAGTCGGCTCGTGAGCGGCCGCCCCCCTTTCCGGGGGGCGGCCGCTCTGCGTTGGCCCGTATGAGCGCGGTTCGGTTGCAGGTCGTGGTGGGTCGCTCCACCGTGATCTCAAGGTCAACTCACGCTCGAAAGGCGAACCCATGCCCGCACTGCCCGTACGACGCCTCGCGACCTCCGTTCTCTGCGCCTCCCTCCTGATCGGTGCCGCGACGCCCGCGTTCGCCGCGAACTCCGCAGGCGAGCGGGACAGTCGTACGTTCGTGTCCTTCGACCCCGCGCCCGGGACGGCCCCCGCCGCGCCCGCCGATGCGCCCAACCCGCTGGCGGGCGTCACCAGCCTGCTCACCCCGATCACCAGCCTGCTCAACGGCCTTCTGCAGCCGCAGGGCGCCAAGATGGCCCCGCAGGAAGTGCAGAAGCACACCGCCGCCATCGACGACGCCCTCGCGAAGGCCGAGAAGGAGCACGCCGCGCGCGAGCCGCAGGCCGCGCGGGAGACGGATGCTGACGAGGCGACAGACGAGCGCGCCGAGCCGTCGGACGCCGCCGCCCAGCTGTCGTCCGCCGTCGACGCCCTGGTCAAGGGCGCGGCGTCGGGTGACATGGCGGCCGCGACCAAGCAGCTGTCGCAGGCCGTGACCGCGCTGGTCAAGGAGTTGTCGGCCCCCGTCCAGCAGCAGTCGTCCACCGCGCCCGGCGCCTGAGTCCAGCTGTGCGACGGCGGCGGCCTTCCTTCGGGTGGGATCGGCGGATCGGGAGCCGGCGCAGTTTCTGTCGGCGCGGCCGCTCGTTGTAGCGGTCGAAGCAGGATCATCGTCGAAGGAAGGACCCACCATGAAGGCTCTGAAGGCCGCCGCTGTCGTAGCCGGCTCCCTGGTGATCGCCGGGGCCACCGCTCCCGCCTTTGCCTCGGACATGCCCCCCATGAGCCTGAACGGCGGAGTGAGCGACGCCCTGACGACGATCACCAACCAGCCGACGCTCGCGTCGCCGGTGGACACCAACCTCCTCGACCCCAAGCACGAGAAGGGTCTTGTCGGTACGGTCACCGGGGTCACCGAGGGGCTGAACGCCAAGGGCACCGCCGGCGCTCCGGCCGGCCTCCTCGGCGGTCTCCCGCTCGGCCGGTAAAAGGCCCGTCTTTTCGTTCGAATAAAAGTCCGCGGGCTCCGCGGAGGCCGTCCGAGAATTCCGGTTCCCGGACGGCCTCCGGCTTTTTACCTCAAGAATTCCACCGATCGAGTGAATTCCGAACCAGGCCCGGCCGCGGCCTCGCTAGGCTTGCTCGGTGACTTCTACGCCGAGCATTGAGACCGCATTCCGTCCGGCCGATCTGGGCACCCTGGCCGTCATCGCCTGGAGCGGAGAGAGCGCCGAAGGCGACGGCGACACGCCTTTCCTCCTGGCCTACTCCCTGGGCGATTCCCCGGCCGGCCCCGAGGCCGCGGAGACGGCGATCCGCACCCTCCTCGGCAACAACGGACTGACCGTGGGCGCCACCGTCCACAGCGGCGTGCGCCAGCCGAGCTTCCCCGTCTCGCTGCTCGTCGAGGCCGGCCAGGCCGTCGTCTCCATGGCGCCGCTGAACGCCCAGTGCCCGGCCCCGCCGGAGTGGCTCGCGGCCGCGGAGGCCAAGGGCACCGCCTACTTCATCTTCACCACCCGGCCCTGGCCCGCCGCGGCCCCGGGCAAGCCCGTCACCGAGGAGGAGTTGCAGGCCTTCGTGGGCGACGAGGCGACCCTGACGGCCGCCGCGCACTGCCTGCTGCCGGTCCGCCGGATCCGCAGCTAGCGCCCGCGGGCCGTCCCAGCACCCCGTCCGGGCCGTCAAGGAGTCACGCGTGAGCATCGACCAACAGCGGGCCGCCGCGTCCGTCCCCGCCCAGTCCGGACGCGGGCCCCGGTCCGCAGGACCGGCCCCCGCCGACCGGAGCCTGCCCTTCGCGCTGGTCCTCGTACTCGCGGGGGCCGCCGGTGTCCTCGCGTCCTGGGTCATCACCCTCGACAAGTTCAAGCTGCTGGAGGACCCGGGGTTCCAGCCCGGATGCAGCCTGAACCCGGTGGTCTCCTGCGGCAACATCATGAAGAGCGAGCAGGCGGCCGTCTTCGGCTTCCCCAACCCCATGCTGGGGCTCGTCGCCTACGCGGTGGTGCTCTGCGTGGGGGTGAGCCTGCTGGCCGGGGCGCGCTTCCCGCGCTGGTACTGGCTGACCTGCACCGCGGGCTGCCTCTTCGGGGTCGGGTTCGTGTCCTGGCTGCAGTTCCAGTCGCTGTACCGGATCAACTCGCTCTGCCTGTGGTGCTGTCTGGCCTGGACGGCGACGATCATCCTGTTCTGGTCCCTGACCTCGTTCACCGTCCGCGCGGGCTTCCTGCCCGCCCCGGCCGCGGTGCGCACCTTCTTCGCCGAGTTCACCTGGGTGCCGCCCACCCTGCACGTCGCCGCCGTCGGCATGCTCGTGCTGACGCGCTGGTGGGACTTCTGGACGAGCTGACCCCTGCCATCTGCTCGCCGAGGAGGCGGACGTGAATCCCGAAATGCCACTGACCCGCCGCGGCGCGGCCCTGGTCCTGCTGGGCGCCGCCGCCACCACGGCGGCGGTGGTCAGGCTCCGCTCCCCCGCCGGGCCCGACCCGGAGCCGGGCCCCCGGGCGGCCCCCGGCCCCGGCGCGTTCGACGAGATCTACCTGGGCCGGCGCATCACCGGGATCCGGCTGCCCGCCGCCGCACCCGGCGGGGAGGAGTCCTGGCAGGTCACCGTCGACGGTCGCCCGCTGCACCTCATGCGCCGGGCCGACGGCACGTACCTGAGCATGGTCGACCACTACGACTCGTACGCCGACCCGCTGGCCGCCGCGCGCGGAGCCGTCGTGGAGCTCGGCGGCCAGCGCCTGCGGGCCCACGAAGGCCGGCCGACGCCCCTGCGCGACCGGAAGGTGTGACGGCCCGTGGTGCACATCCGCAAGAACCAGAGCGCGCTGACGAAGACGGAGAAGAAGCGCTTCGTCGACGCCGTGCTCGCCGTCAAACGCACGGGCCGCTACGACGACTTCGTCCGCACGCACATCGACTTCTACACCGCCGACGGGGAGGGCGGCCTGCGCGTGGCCCATATGACCCCGTCGTTCTTCCCCTGGCACCGCAAGTTCCTGCTGGACTTCGAGACGGCCCTGCGACGGGTGGACCCCTCGGTCACCGTGCCGTACTGGGACTGGACCGTGGACCGGACCCCGGGCGCCTCCCTGTGGGACGCGGACTTCCTCGGCGGGAACGGCCGCCGCTCCGACCACCAGGTCACCACCGGCCCCTTCGCCTCCGCGCACGGCGCGTGGCCGGTCAAGGTCTCCGTGACGGACGGCGACTTCCTCACCCGGGACTTCGGCCGGCCGCAGGACCCGGTCCAGCTGCCGGACGAGGAAGAACTCGCCGGAGCGATGCGGGAGTCCGTCTACGACGCGCCGCCGTACAACTCGCTGGTGCCCGCCGGGTTCCGCAACAAGCTGGAGGGCTGGCCCAGCCGCCGCGGCGACCGCACCTGGTACAACCACAACCGCGTCCACCGCTGGGTGAGCGGGCACATGCTCGGCGCCGGTTCGGTCAACGACCCCGTCTTCTGGCTGCACCACGCCTTCGTCGACCTGTGCTGGTCACGGTGGCGGGAGCGCCATCCGGACGCCGTCCCCTATCTCCCCGCCCGGCCGCTCGGGATCGGTGACTCCCAGCGCCGCCGGGTCCTGGCCGCGGACGAGACGATGCCGCCGTGGGACATCCCGGTCAGCGCCATGCTCGACCACCACGCCCTGTACCAGTACGCGTGAGCGGCCCCGGGCAGGCGAAAGCCCCCGGCATCACCGTGCCGAGGGCCGTCAGGAACGCGCGATACTCAGCCGCCGTAGCCGTGGTCGCCGTGGCCGTGGCCACCGTGACCGTGGTCGCCGTTGCCGTTGTCGTCGTACCCGCCGTGGCCGTGGTGGCCGTGGTCACGGTCGGTGTCGCCGGCGCACTGGTTGCCGAACGCCGGGTTCAGCAGGCCGATGACGTCCACGGTGTTGCCGCAGACGTTGACCGGGATGTGGACGGGGACCTGGAGCAGGTTGCCCGACAGGACACCCGGGGAGTTGGTGGCAGCACCCTGAGCACCGGCGTCGGCCGCGGCCAGACCGGCTCCACCGACCACCACGGCACCCGTGCCGAGAGCGACAGCGGCTGCCTTCGCGATGCGCGACATCACGTTCTCCTTCTGCTTGGCAGTGCGGCCGCGGAGTCGCAGCCGTCGGGGTGTTCAACGGCAGCGCACACGGTCAGTAACGGTCAGTACCGGGACACCTCCCGAAAGAACCATCGGGACGTGCCGTCGTTTCCCGGACGAGGCCCCGTGCCGCCGGCCCCGTGACGAGAGGAACCACATGAAGGTGCACTGCGTGGGGGGAGGGCCCGCGGCCCTGTACCTGGCGATCCTGCTGAAATCGCAGGACCCCGGCCACGAGATCGCCGTCTTCGAGAAGAACCCGGAGGGAGCGACCTACGGCTGGGGCGTCACCTACTGGCCCGACATGCTCGACACCCTCATGGCCCACGACGCGCCGTCCGCGCGCGGCATCCAGGAACACTCGGTGCGCTGGAGCGACGGCGTCGCGCACGTGCGCGACCAGGTCACGGTCCACCACGGTGACGAGGGTTTCGCGATCGGCCGGCACCGGCTGCTGCGCATCCTGACCGAACGGGCCGCCTCCCTCGGCGTCCAGGTCCACTTCGACCGGGCGGTGACACCCGAGGACCCGCTGCTCGACGCCGACCTGGTGGTGGCCGCGGACGGCGCCCGCAGCGGGCTGCGCGAGCGGTACGCCGACCACTTCGGCACGCAGGTCACCCCGGGGCGCAACCGGTTCGTCTGGCTCGGCACGACGAAGGTCTTCCGCTCGTTCACCTTCGCGTTCGTGGAGACCGACCACGGCTGGCTGTGGTGCTACGCGTACGGCTTCGACGGCGAGCACAGCACCTGCATCGTGGAGTGTGCGCCGCGGACCTGGTCGGGGCTCGGGTTCGACACCATGGAGCGGGACGACGCCCTGCGGCTCATGGAGAAGCTGCTCGCCGAACCGCTGGAGGGCCACCCGCTCATCGGCCGGACCGATGTCGCGGGCCCGGCGCAGTGGCAGCACTTCCGCACCGTCACCAACCGCGTCTGGTCCCGCGGCAATGTGGTCCTGCTCGGCGACGCCGCCCACACCACGCACTACTCCATCGGCGCCGGCACCACCCTGGCGATGCAGGACGCGATGGCCCTGGCCCAGGCGCTGCGCGGAGCGGCCGCCCTCCAGCCGGCGCTCGGCGAGTACGAGCGTGTACGCAAGCGGGCGTTGCTGCCCCTGCAGAGCGCGGCGCGGCACAGCGCCGGCTGGTACGAGAACCTGACGCGCTACGTCGATCTGGCGCCCCACCAGATGTTCGCGCTGCTCGGCCAGCGCCACTCGCCGCTGCTGCCCTATGTGCCGCCGCAGCTGTACTACCGGGTCGACCGGGCGATCGACCGGACGCAGAGCCTGCGCTCGTTCAAACGCTGGCTCGGTCCGCGGATCGCGCGCGTCCTGCAGAACAAGTGACCGGACCACGTGAGCGCGACCCGCACCGGGCCTCGGAGACCCCCATCTACGAGGCCCTGGTGCGGCTCTGGCAGGCGCACGGCCGGGCGGTGCCGGGGGTTCCGCGGCCCGCCCGGCCGGCCCGCGGGTGGGTGCGGGTCGAGCCGGCGCCGGGCCGCGATCGCTGATTTTCCTGACACGTCCTCCAATGGACCAATTCGCCGAGCCAAGTCATGACGGGCAGTGTGATAGTCGAGTCATCCCCTTTTCCCCATCTCTCAGGGAGATTCGATGCGTATTCGCGCATTCGCCACCGCCGCGGTTCTCGCGGGCACCGTCGTCATGGGCTCCGCCGGCCTGGCCTCCGCGTGGGACGGCCCCGGCGGCGGCGCCACCGCCAACGGCAACGCCCAGAACAGCCCGGGCCTGCTGTCCGGCAACAACATCCAGGTGCCCGTGCACGTGCCGGTCAACGTCTGCGGCAACTCGATCGACGTGATCGGGCTGCTCAACCCGGCGTTCGGCAACCAGTGCGAGAACAACTGAGTTCCCGGCTGACGTAAGAACCGCCCTCATCCGCGGACTGCCGTGGGTGGGGGCGGTTCTGTGGCCATCAAGGCACTCGACCGCGCCGGGACATGACGACTGAGTACGAGGCCGAGACCGGCGGTCGGCTCGGGCGCCGGTCGCGGTCCCGGCCACGGGCGCCACGTCTTCACGTCCTCACACCTTCGGAACCGCCCACTCGGCGGGGGCCGCACCGTCGTCGGTCTCGTAGACGATCTCGGTCGGGCGGGTGGCGGCATGCACGGGAAATGCGATCTTCCCGCGTGCGCATCGGCCGGACTTGAGGGTCTTGTCCATGGGGAACTCGGGCTTGGGCATGTCACCACCGGACAGGCCGGTGGTCTCCATGCTGGTGCCGTCCTTGTACGACGGGGACCAAGATGACTGGCTGACGCTGAAGTCGGCGCCGGTGGTGTTGCACACCTTGGCGTCCACCGTCGCCCAGCGCGAGCGGGCCGTCCTTCTCGGGGGCCTGTTGCCCGGGCGCCTTCGTGACGGTCTCCGTGACGGTGACGCGGATGGTCTTCGGTTCCTCGGTGGTGCTGCACCCGGCCAACGTGCTGACGAGCAGTCCGGTGGCGAGGATGCCGAGGGTGGCGCGTAGGTGCATGGTCCCCCCTGGGATGAGCTGGTGAAGCTGCATCATCCGCGATGTGGGGGTTTGGTGAAGTGGACGTGGTGTTCCCGTGACGCGGAGACGCTCGAGAACGATGACGCCCCCCAGCCGATGAACTCGACTCAGGGGGCGTATCTGCTGGCCAGCGCCCGATTGGGGCGCTCCAACCCGGTAGACCCTGTGGGACTCGAACCCACAACCAATGGATTAAAAGTCCACTGCTCTGCCAATTGAGCTAAGGGTCCACGCGCCGGGCCGCCCCGACGCACCCCTGAGCATAGCCCGACGCGGCGCGAACACCGATCGGGTATCGGCGACGCGCGTCAGCGCAGGAACCAGCGGCGGGCCGACGCCAGCCACCAGATGCCCGCGAAGCCGAGGACGACGAGGACCGCGACCGGGGCGTAGTTGAAGGTCTTCCAGGTCACCGGGGAGACCTGCGGCAGCATGAAGAGCACGGTGATCACCACGACCCAGCCCACCGCCACCACACCCACCACGCCGGACCAGCGGCCCAGGTGCCAGGGGCCGCGCTCGAAGGCGGCCCCCTTGCGCAGCCGCAGGAACGTCGGGACGGCGTAGGCGATGTAGAGGCCGATGACCGCGATGGAGGTCACGGCCGT
This sequence comes from Streptomyces sp. NPDC006552, assembly GCF_040611655.1. NCBI lineage: Bacteria > Bacillati > Actinomycetota > Actinomycetes > Kitasatosporales > Streptomycetaceae > Streptomyces > Streptomyces sp. NPDC006552. Next base: position 33,795 of record NZ_JBEXOS010000034.1, on the reverse strand, counting down.
GTACGCCGTGACGTTGATCAGATACGGCAGGCCGAGCACCAGCGCGCCGCCGGCCGCCAGCCAGACCGCCGCGACCGGCGTGCGCGTGCGCGGGCTGACCGTGTGCCAGACGCGGGAGAACGGCAGGGCCCCGTCGCGCGAGAAGGCGTAGATCATGCGGCTGTTGGCGGTGACGGACGCCATGCCGCAGAAGAGCTGGGCGCCGATGACGACCAGCAGGAGCAGCTTGCCCGCGGTCGCGCCGAGCGCGTCCAGGAGGATCTGCGCCGGGGGCGCGCCGGTCGCCGAGCCGAGGGCGCCCTCGTAGGACTGGATCGCGAAGGTGAAGCCGAGCAGGAGGACGAAGCCCGCGATCCACGACGTCCAGATCGAGCGGACGATGCCCCGGGGGCCGGCCGTGGCGGCGTCGTGCGTCTCCTCGGTCATATGGGCCGAGGCGTCGTAGCCGGTGAAGGTGTACTGCGCCATGAGCAGGCCGATGAGGACGACGTACGCGCCGCTGCCCCAGCCCGTGTTGTTGACGAACTCGCCGAAGACGAAGGAGGCCGGCTGGTGGTGGTCGGGGACGAAGGCGAGGGCGGCGACGATGACGGCGACGCCGAGCACGTGCCACCACACGCTGACGCTGTTGAGGACGGCGACGATGCGCACGCCGAAGGTGTTGAGCAGGCCGTGCAGGAGGAGGATGCCCGCGAAGAGGAGGATCGTGCGGCCGGGCGTCACCTCGAAGCCGAACTCCAGGTTCAGGTACGCGCCGAGGAAGGACGCCGCGCCGAAGTCGATGCCGGCGGTCACGGCGACCTGCCCGAGCACGTTGAACCAGCCGGTGAACCAGGCCCAGGCCGCCGCCGACCGCCGCGGCGCCAGCCGGTGCGCCCAGAAGTACAGGCCCGCCGAGGTCGGGTACGCCGAGCAGATCTCGGCCATCGCGAGGCCCACGAAGAGCGTCATCAGGCCGACCGCGACCCAGCCCCAGGTGATCAGGACGGGCCCGCCGGTGTCCATGCCGAACAGGTACATCGTCAGGCAGCCGGAGAGGACCGAGATGATCGTGAAGGAGACGGCGTAGTTGGAGAACCCGGACATGCGGCGGGCGAGGACCTGCGTGTAGCCGAGCTGGGCGAGCCGTTCCTCGTCCGAGCCGGGCGCGCTCGGGGGCGGTTCCCGGTCGGTGGCGTCGTGCGCTTCGCTTGTCATGCCCCCAGCGATTCCCTCGCCGGGGGCACAGCATGCGGCCGATCATGACCGGACAAGCCCTAGAAAACGCCCTTGTACGTGCTCCACCCTGTCGCGATCTTCGTCCGGCCGGTGAACGAGCCGTTGCCCTTGCCGTCGTTGCGGTAGAGGTTGCCCGACGTGTCCCGCTCCACCAGGTCGTTCCTGCCGTCACCGGTGAGGTCGCCGGCGCCGACGATCGCGTTGTACCCGTCGCCCCACTTGCCGAACACGGCGACCCGGTCCTTCAGCGTCCCGTCGCCCCGGCCGTCGTAGCGGTACAGCGTCCCGTCCTTCTCGCGGGCGAGCAGGTCGCCGACGCCGTCACCGGTGAGGTCACCGGCGCCGACGATGTGGTTGTACGTGCGCCAGCCCGTCCGGATCTTCCTGCCCGGCAGCAGCGTGCCGTGGCCGTCGTTCGCGAAGACGTAGATGTCGCCGGTGGAAGCCTTGCGGGCGAGCAGGTCCGTGCGGCCGTCACCGGTCAGGTCACCGGGGGCCGTCAGCACGTTGTAGGCGTTCCACCCGGTGCCCAGCGAGGTGTGGCCGCTGTTCGGGACGTACGCGCCGCTGCCGCACGTGCCCGCGTACCGGCGCAGCTCGCCGGAGGGCGTGCGCACCAGCAGTTCGGCGCAGCGGTCGCTGCCCATGTCGCCGAACGGGACGGCCAGCGTCCCGGCGGGCCAGCCGGAGCCGGACTGCTTCCAGTCGAGCGTGCCCGTGCCCTTGGTGTAGTGCAGCGTCAGGCCACCGGAGGAGTTGAGGGTGACCATTTCGCCGAAGCGGGCGCCGCCCAGGTCGTGGTGGCCCTGGAGCCCGCCGGTGAGGCCGAGGGTGCCGGTGGTGGTGAAGGTGCCGGTGCCCTCGGCGGCGGTCGCGGCCAGGGTCCAGGAGTAGGTGCCGTTGTAGGCGTAACCGCCCGCGTCCGTCCTGCCGTCCCACTCGACCCGTGCCGCGGCGCTGCCCCCGCCGCGCAGGGTGCGCACCTCCTTGCCGAGGCCGTCCTTGACGGTGAACGTCCAGGTGGCGGGCTTGTTGAACTGCCAGCTGCTGTCCCAGGCCGTGGGGGCGGCGTTGCGGCCCTTGACGTCCAGGGTCGTGCCGTCGACGTCCGACTCGATCTTCGCCAGGCCCTGCGACGGCACGCCGCTCTGCACGATGTGGACGGCCTTGTCCGGGCCCAGGTACGCGATGTCGCCGCCGAACCGGTCCACGGCCCAGGTCTGGCGCCGCTGGTCCGCGGTGGTGCCCGCCGGCAGCTCCGCGACCGCCCGGGGGGCCTGCGCGGTGCCGGTGTGGAAGTCGGTCAGCTTCAGCTGCCCCGCGCTCCGGTCGTGCTGGACGAGGTAGCCGTCGCCGACGAGCGCGGGCCCGGACGGCACGGTGGTCTTCTTCTTCGCGGTGAGGTCGTAGACGCCCGCCGCGCCGGCCGGCCCGCAGTTCCAGTACAGCCAGCGCCCCGTCACCTGAAGCTCCTTGACCGTGCACGGCGCCCCGGTGGAGACCGTCGCGACGGTCTTCTTCGTCTTCAGGTCGTACGAGGTGACGACGCCCGCCCCGGACCCCGGCGCCCACAGCCGGGTCCCCCACAGGGACGCGGCGCTCGCGGTGCGGGTCAGCCGGACGTCCGCCGTCCGGGACTGCTGCACCACATCGACGTACTGCTTGCCGGTGGAGGCGGCGGAGTAGGCGAAGAAGCGGCCGCTGACATCGGTGAACCGGCCACCGGTGACGGCGGGTTCGGTGCCGTGGTACGTGTCCGGGCTCGTCCAGAGCTGCGCCCGCTCGGTGCCGTCGCTCCTGACGCTGAAGTAGCCGACGTTGCCGTTGCCGGTCGCCCGCAGCGGCACGCAGCTGCCCGCGTCGCACGGGACGCCCTCGGCGTGCTGCCCGACCGCGTACGTCCCCGCGAATCCGCGCCGCTCCGCGGCTCCGACCGTGGCGCCGTCCGCCGAGACGGTGCGGTTGGTGACGTACGGGTCCCCGTTGGGGGCCCTCTCGACGGTGCTGAGGTAGCCGCCCGCGATGTCGAGCCCCCAGAGGCCGTCCGTCGGGACGACGGTCTCGGCGGCGGAGGAGGCCCCCGCGGGCTCCGCGACGGTGAGGGACGCCGTGCCGAGCGCCATGAGGGCGGCTATCGACACCGGCAGAAGACCACGACGAGGCAATGCCCCTCCTTGAACCATGGGTGAGCCATGGAGGGTGTGGGGCCCCTCGGCAGCAGGAAAAGTGATGGCCCGTACACGGGCCCCCGGAGCTTAGCAGCGCGTACACGACAAAGCGGGCCCACCCCGGATGGGGTGGGCCCGCCTCAGTGGATCAGCCGGCGTCAGCCGTTGCGCTTCCAGCGCGGCTTCTCGTCACGGCGCCCGAAGGACGAACCCGTGCCCGAACCGGCGCGGTCGTCGCGGCGGCCGTAGGGACGGTGGCCGCCGGTGGCGGGCCGGTCGTCACGACGGTCGCGGTTGAACGGGCGGTCGCTGCCCCGGTGGCCGCCGGACGGACGGTCGTCGCGGCGGAAGCCGCCCCGGTCGTTGTCCCGGCGCTCGACGCCGCCACGGTCACCGCGGTCGTCACGGTTGAAGCCACCGCCACGGCTGTCACGCGAGTCGCGGTTGAAGCCGCCACCACGGTTGTCGTCACGGCGGAAACCGCCCCGGTTGTCGTCCCGGCGCTCGAAGCCGCCCCGGCCGCCACGGTCACCGCGGTCGTCACGGTTGAAGCCACCGCCACGGCTGTCACGCGAGTCGCGGTTGAAGCCGCCACCACGGTTGTCGTCACGGCGGAAACCGCCCCGGTTGTCGTCCCGGCGCTCGAAGCCGCCCCGGCCGCCACGGTCACCGCGGTCGTCACGGCGGAAGCCACCGCGGTCGTTGTCGCGGCGCTCGAAGCCACCCCGGCCACCGCGGTCACCGTCACGACGGTCGCGGCGCTCGAAGTTGCCCCGCTCGTCGCGGCGCTGGCGCGGCTGCTCGTAGGAGGACGAACGCTCCGCCTGCTGCGGCACCTCGGCGGCGACGGCCTCGGCGGCCTGCACGGCGGCGGCCTCCGCGGCGGCGGCGACGGCCGCGGCCACGCCCTCCTCGTCCTCGCCGCGCTCACGGGCGGCGCGGGCGGTGAGGCGGTCGGCCTGCTCGCGCAGCTCGGTCGCGCGGCGGCCCGCGCGCTCCAGCTGCTTGGTCAGCTCGGTGACCTCGCGCTCGGCCTGCTGCGCGGCGTTGCCCGCGGACTCGGCCTCGACCTCGGTCATCGACCGGGCACCGGTGATCTCCGCGACCTCCGGGTCGAAGGCGGCGCCGCCCTGGATGATGTGGCGCCCGGCGTCGACGCCCGCGTCCTCCATCAGCCGGAAGATCTGGCGGCGCTGGTGCGGCAGCGAGAGGGAGACGACCGTGCCGGTGCGGCCGGCCCGGGCGGTGCGGCCCGCGCGGTGCAGGTAGTCCTTGTGGTCACCGGCCGGGTCCACGTTCAGGACCAGGTCGATGCCGTCGACGTGGATGCCGCGCGCGGCGACGTCGGTCGCGACCAGCGCGTTGACGTAGCCCTTCTTGAAGTCCTCCAGGACGCGGGTGCGCGCGCCCTGCGTCATGCCGCCGTGCAGCGCGTCGGCCTTCACGCCCGAGTCGCAGAGCTGCTCGGCGATGCGGTCCGCGCCCAGCTGCGTGCGGACGAAGATGATCGTGCGGCCCTTGCGGGAGGCGATCGCGGCGGTGACCGGCGCCTTGTCCTTGGGCTTCACGATGAGGATGTGGTGGGACATCGTCGTGACGTTGCCCTGCGCGCTGTCGACCTCGTGCGTGACCGGGTTCGTCAGGTAGCGCTTGACCAGCGTGGAGATCTCGTTCTCCATCGTGGCCGAGAAGAGCATCCGCTGGCCGCCGGCCGGGACCTGGTCGAGCAGCTCGGTGACCTCGGGCAGGAAGCCCAGGTCGGACATCTGGTCGGCCTCGTCGAGGACGGCGACCTCGATGTTCGCCAGGGAGCAGGCGCCACGGTTGATGATGTCGCGCAGCCGGCCCGGGGTGGCGACGAGGATGTCGACGCCGCGCTCCAGGGCGTAGATCTGGTTGCCCATCGAGGTACCGCCGCAGACGACCTTCATCTTCAGGCCGACCTGGTCGCCGTAGGGCTGCAGGGCGTCCGCGACCTGCATCGCCAGCTCGCGGGTCGGGGTGAGGATGACGGCGCGCGGCTTGTGCTTCTCGGTGCGGCCGCCGGCGAGGCGGGCCAGCACGGGCAGGCCGAAGGAGAGCGTCTTGCCGGAGCCGGTGCGGCCGCGGCCCAGGATGTCCTTGCCGGCCAGGGCGTCCGGGATGGTCGCGGCCTGGATCGGGAAGGGGGTGCTCACGCCGTTCTGCGCGAGCTTGCGCACGACCGGCTCGGGCAGCCCGAGGTCGGCGAAGGTGAGCGTCGGCTCGGCGCCCTCGGCGCCCTCGGCCTGCTCAGCGTTCTCGGCGACAGCGGTCGCGGTGTCGACCGTCTCAGCCGTCTCAGCGATCTGAGCGGCGGTCTCGACGGCCTCGACGGCGTCGTCGTTGGGGGTGTTCTCGATGTTCTGGTCAGCAGAAATGGACATGCGAAATGCGAAACCTTCCGGAGTTTCGGCACGCGCCCGTCAACTCCGTGTATTCGCGGTTTCGCAAATCGACCGCCTCAATGCGGTCCAGCCACGGCAAGGGAGAGTACGCGCCACGCGGCGCTCTTGTACGGCGCCGGGCAAATGGGATCAAACGATCTACCACCATACGCACCCACCACCCCCCAAGGCAAACCGCTCCCCTGAGACCCCGCTCACACCCGGGCCGGGCTCACGCCGGACTCCCGGCCTGCGGCGCCGGTACGCCCAGCACCCGGTGCGCCGCGGCCTGCTGCTCGTGCGCGGACGAGGAGGGCTCCGCGGTCGTCGGGGAGGGGTCGGGCGTCGGCGTCGGCGTCTCCTTGGGCGGCGTCGGCGGCGGTGGGGTGGCGCGCGGCGTGCTCGGCCTGGCCGTGGGGGTGGCCCGGGTGGGCGGCGCCTTCGGGGGCGGTGTCCGGCGGGGCGAGGGCGCCCCGCGCGAGGTGGAGGCGGCGGGGGACGCGCTGTCCGCGGCCGCGGCCGCGCCGTCCGCGTCCACCGCCTCCTGCGGGGCCCGCGCCCCGACGCGGCCCCCGCCGTCCGAGACCAGCGTGCCCCCGTCGGGCGCCGCCCCGGCGCCGCGGTGGGCCGCGGAGTGCGCGGGCGCGGGCGGCCGCCCGTCGTCGGCCACGCTCATGCACCCGGCGGCCGCGGCGACGGCCACCGTCGTCGCGGCCAGGCGACTGAGTCGTAGGGCACAAAGCGGTACGGGCAGCTGGCGCACGGGCGAGCACCTCCGGGCACGTGACGGGGTCACCTCTCCCAACTCCGGCGCCCGGCAAGAAGACACGCGCCGCGCGCCCACCGCACAAAGCCCGCACAAAGAGGCGGGCGGCGCTCAGCCGTACCCGAGCGCGTGCAGCCGCGCGTCGTCGATCCCGAAGTGGTGCGCGATCTCATGGACCACGGTGATCTCGGTCTCCGCGACGACGTCCTCCCGGGAGTCGCACATCCGCAGCGTCGGCCCGCGGTAGACCGTGATGCGGTCCGGCAGGACCCCGGCGTACCACTCACCGCGGTCGGTGAGCGGCGTGCCCTCGTAGAGCCCGAGCAGCCCGGGGTCGTCGGCGGGCGGTTCGTCCTCGACGAACACCGCGACGTTGTCCATGAGCCGCGTCAGCTCCGGCGGGATCCGGTCGAGCGCCTCGGCCACCAGTTCCTCGAACTCCTCGCGCGTCATCTCCAGCACCCGTCCATTGTCCGGTACGACACCGCATATCGACCCGTCCACATGGGCATACGGGAGCAATGGCCCGACCGCCCGCAGTCGCCGTGCGCCGCACCCTGCACCGCCTGCGGCGCCGCTCGCGCCGCCGGCCGGCTCCGGCGCTGCTGCCGGAGCGCCCGCCCCACCCGTTCGTGCGCGCCCTCGGCCTGGTCGCGGTCGTCCTGCTCGGTGCCTGGCTGGGCCTGCTCGCCGTCGGCAGCGTCCGCGCACCCGTGGGGCCGATGGACACCCGGATGACGCTGCGTCCCTCCGTCTCCGGCGGCACGAAGATCAACGTCTCCCCGCTCGGCGCCCTGGAACTGGACTCCCACACCGCCCCGATCCGCCTCGACGTCGACGTGGACCGGCTCGACCCGGTTCGCTCGCGCGCCCTGGTCGACCATCCGGAGCGGCTCTCGGGACTCCAGGACGAGGTGGTCCGCGACGTCGAGCACGGCACCCTCGACCTGGCCGTCCGCTCCTGCGTGGCGGTGGTCTCCGGCGCGACGGCGCTCGGCCTCGCCGTCTACCGGCGCCCGCGCCGCGCCCTGGCCGCCGGCGGGCTCGCCCTCGCGCTCCTCGCGGCCTCGGGCGGGACCGCGTACGCGACCTGGAAACCGGACTCGGTCCTGGAGCCGAAGTTCTCCGGGCTGCTCTCCTCGGCGCCCTCGGTGGTCGGCAGCGCCCGCTCGATCGTCACCGAGTTCGACGTCTACCAGCGGGAGTTGGCCCGCCTGGTCACCAACGTCACCAAGCTCTACGACGCGACGTCCACGCTGCCCGCCTACTCCCCCGACCCCAGCACGATCCGGGTGCTGCACGTCTCCGACATCCACCTCAACCCGGCGTCGTGGAAGATCATCGCCTCGCTGGTCGCGCAGTACCGGATCTCGGTCATCATCGACACCGGCGACACGATGGACCACGGCTCGGCGGCCGAGAACGCCTTCCTCGACCCGATCAAGAACCTGGGCGCGCCCTACGTGTGGATCCGCGGCAACCACGACTCGCGGACGACGCAGCGCTACCTCGCCTCCCGCAAGCGCTTCAAGAACGTCCATGTGCTCGACGAGGGCAGGGCCGTGACGGTCGCGGGCCTGCGCATCGCGGGCACCGGCGACCCGCAGTACACCCCGGACCGCTCCACCCGGGCCCTGGGCGATCCGGCCGAGCACATGGCGGGCATCCGGCTCGCCTCGGCCCTGCGCGACCAGCGGGCGGCGGGCACCCCGGTCGACATCGCGCTGGCGCACGACCCGACGGCGGCGCGCGAGACGGACGGCGCCGTGCCGCTGGTGCTGGCCGGGCACATCCACCGCCAGAAGACAGAGCTGCTCCCTCTGGGTACCCGGCTGCGCATCGAGGGCTCGACGGGGGGCAGCGGGCTGCGCGCGGTCGACGACAAGTACCCCGATCCGGTCGAGGCCTCCGTGCTCTATCTGGACAGCACCACCAAGCGCCTCCAGGCCTGGGACGAGATCAGACTCGGAGGGCTCGGCCTGACGACCGCCGAGGTCAGCCGCCATCTGCCGAAGGAGAACCGGCCGGGCGCGACCCCCTCGCCCACCGGCTCCGAAGCGGCCTCCCCCGGACCCGGGTAAACCGTTTTGGCGATAGCTCCCCGCATCCCATATGCTTCTCACGTCCCCGACGCGCTGCGAAGCGCCCAGGCGGGCCGATAGCCCTCATCGTCTAGCGGCCTAGGACGCCGCCCTTTCAAGGCGGTAGCACGGGTTCGAATCCCGTTGGGGGCACGCAAGTCCGTGTGCGACACTGTTGCACACAACAGCAAGGTCCTGTGGAGCAGTTTGGAGTGCTCGCCACCCTGTCAAGGTGGAGGCCGCGGGTTCAAATCCCGTCAGGACCGCTGAAGTTCCTCGTGGACTTCGTGGCTGGGTAGCTCAGTTGGTACGAGCGATCGCCTGAAAAGCGATAGGTCGCCGGTTCGATCCCGGCCCCAGCCACAGGAATTAGGCCCCGTCTCCGGACGGGGCCTATTGCGTGCTCCGGCCCGTCACACGGGTGCCGCGTGCAGCGGCTGCGTGCCGCGGCCGCCCGGGTGCCGGTGCCGCCAGAACCAGAACAGGCCGCTGGAGACCACCGCCCACCCGGCGAGCACCAGGAACGGGAACGCGTGCTGGTGGCCCTGGAAGTAGACCGCCGTGTGCTGGGCGTTGACCGACGCCCCCGGCGGCAGCCACTGCCCGAGCCGGCCGATGACCGTCGGCAGCAGGGGCGGCGCCACCGCCCCGCCGGACGCCGGGTTGCCGACCAGGACGAGCAGCCCCCAGGTCGGGATCATCGCCCAGCGGTGGAAGAACGTGTTGAACATCGTGAAGACCATCCCGCAGCTGAACATCGTCAGCGCGAGGATCAGCCAGGACTCCACGAAGGGCAGGTCGAGCGCGCCGAGCCCCCAGTCCACGACGGCCGCCACGGCGAAGCCGCCGAAGAGCGCGTAGACGATCGTGAACGCGATCCGCTCGGCCGGGTTGAGCCCGCGCGCGTGCACGCTCAGCTGGATCGCCCCGACGAACCCGATGATCACGGCGGCCAGCGAGATGTAGAAGATGGCGAGGCCGCGCGGGTCGCCCTCCTGGAGCGGGTTCAGGTCCTTCACGGTGACCGGGACGCCCGTCTTCTTGCTGACCACCGGCGCCGCCTCCTGGAAGACCTGGGCCACCGAGACGCCGGAGGCGCTGGACAGGTCCAGTTCGACGCGGGCCCCCTGGTCGCGGACGTCCAGCACCGCGAAGACCCGCTGCTCCTCGATGGCGTCGCGGGCCGCCGCCCGGGTGGCGTAGTGCTTCAGGTCGAGCTGGGCGTCGAGCGCCTTCTCCATCGCGCCGACGAAGGCGCTGCGCCGCGCGGCGTCCGGCTCCCCGGTGACCGCCGTCGGGATGTCGTGCGGCGTCGGATTGGCCATGGAGTAGGTGTACGAGGCCGCGAAGAGCGCCGCCGCCGCGGCCAGGATCACGACCAGCACGCAGGCCGGCAGGAACGGCGACTTCTTGTACGAGGCCCAGCGCTCGGCCCCGCTCGGCGGGCGGCCGTGCTCACCGTGCGGCGGATGCGGGCGCGGCTCTTCCGGATCGGACAAGGAGGACATAGCTGAAACGCTAAGGCAGACATAAAGGACGTACACCCTGAGAACCGCCCGATCTTCCGGCGGTGGCAAAACCGTTCGCCACGGATTTCCCCGAGGTGAGATCCTGGAGGACGTATGTCTACGCAGCCTGCCCCCGCCGCCGACCAGCTCGCCGCCGTCGCCCGGCGCCTCTCCGAGCTGTCCCTCCGTGACGCGCACCGCCTGGGCCGCAGGCTCGAAGGGGCGCGCAAGATCCGCAAGCCCGAGGCGCGCGCCGCCGTGGTCGCCGAGATCGACGCCGAGGCCGCCAAGGCCGAGGTACGCACGGCCGTCCGGCGCGAGCGCCGGGCCGCGCTCGACGTCACCTACCCCGAGCAGCTGCCCGTCAGCCAGAAGAAGGACGAGATCGCCGCCGCGATCCGCGACCACCAGGTCGTGATCGTGGCGGGCGAGACCGGCTCCGGCAAGACGACGCAGATCCCGAAGATCTGCCTCGACCTCGGCCGGGGCGTGCGCGGCATGATCGGGCACACCCAGCCCCGCCGGATCGCGGCCCGCACCGTCGCCGAGCGCGTCGCCGACGAGCTGCGCACGCCGCTGGGCGAGGCGGTCGGCTGGAAGGTGCGCTTCACCGACCAGGTCGACCAGGACGGCACGTTCGTCAAGCTGATGACCGACGGCATCCTGCTCGCCGAGATCCAGACCGACCGCGAGCTGCGCGCCTACGACACGATCATCATCGACGAGGCGCACGAGCGGTCCCTGAACATCGACTTCCTGCTGGGGTACCTGGCCCAGCTGCTGCCCAAGCGCCCGGACCTCAAGGTCGTCATCACCTCGGCGACGATCGACCCGCAGCGGTTCGCCCGGCACTTCGGGGACGCGCCGGTCGTCGAGGTCAGCGGCCGTACGTACCCGGTGGAGGTGCGCTACCGCCCGCTCCTGGAGGAGGAGTCGGAGGACTCCGACCGCGACCAGATCACCGCGATCACGGACGCCGTCGAGGAGCTGCAGCGCGAGGGCGACGGCGACATCCTCGTCTTCCTCTCCGGGGAGCGCGAGATCCGCGACACGGCGGACGCGCTGGAGAAGAAGAAGTACCGGTCGACCGAGGTGCTTCCGCTGTACGCGCGCCTCTCGCACGCCGAGCAGCACCGCGTCTTCCAGCAGCACACCGGCCGCCGCATCGTGCTCGCCACGAACGTCGCCGAGACCTCGCTGACCGTCCCGGGCATCAAGTACGTCATCGACCCGGGCACCGCCCGCATCTCGCGCTACAGCCACCGCACCAAGGTGCAGCGGCTGCCCATCGAGGCGGTCAGCCAGGCCAGCGCCAACCAGCGCAAGGGCCGCTGCGGCCGTACCTCCGACGGCATCTGCGTGCGCCTGTACTCCGAGGACGACTTCCTGTCCCGGCCCGAGTTCACGGACGCGGAGATCCTGCGGACCAACCTCGCCTCGGTCATCCTCCAGATGACGGCGGCCGGCCTCGGCGACATCGAGAAGTTCCCCTTCATCGACCCACCGGACCACCGCAACATCCGCGACGGCGTCCAGCTCCTCCAGGAACTGGGCGCGCTGGACCCGGGTGAGAAGGACACGCGCAAGCGGCTGACCCAGCAGGGCCGCAAGCTCGCGCAGCTCCCGGTCGACCCGCGGCTGGCCCGCATGGTCCTGGAGGCCGACAAGAACGGCTGCGTGCGCGAGGTCATGGTGATCGCCGCGGCCCTGTCCATCCAGGACCCGCGCGAGCGCCCCTCCGACAAGCAGCAGCAGGCGGACCAGAGTCACGCCCGCTTCAAGGACGAGACCAGTGACTTCCTCGCCTTCCTGAACCTGTGGCGCTATGTGCGCGAGCAGCAGCGGGAGCTGGGCTCCTCGGCCTTCCGCCGGATGTGCAAGCGGGAGTTCCTGAACTTCCTGCGCATCCGCGAATGGCAGGACATCTATACGCAGCTGCGTACGGTCGCCAAGCAGATGGGCATCCATCTGAACGAGGACGACGCCCCCGGCGACTCCGTCCACATCTCCCTCCTCTCGGGCCTCCTCTCCCACATCGGGATGAAGGACGTGAAAGAGACGAAGGAGTCCGCCCAGAAGGACCCCAAGCAGCGCGAGCGCGGGGGCAGCCGGAACGAGTACGTCGGCGCCCGCAACGCCAAGTTCGCGATCTTCCCCGGCTCGGCCCTCTTCAAGAAGCCGCCGCGCTTCGTGATGTCGGCGGAGCTGGTGGAGACCAGCCGGCTGTGGGCGCGGGTCAACGCGAGGATCGAGCCCGAGTGGGTCGAGCCCCTTGCCGAGCACCTCCTCAAGCGCACGTACAGCGAGCCGCACTGGGAGAAGGACCAGGCGGCCGTGATGGCGTACGAGAAGGTGACGCTGTACGGCGTCCCGCTCGTCGCCCAGCGGAAGATCAACTACGGCCGGATCGACCCCGAGACCTCCCGCGAGCTGTTCATCCGCAACGCGCTGGTGGAGGGCGACTGGCGCACCCACCACAAATTCTTCGCCGCCAACCGCGCGCTGCTCACCGAGGTCGAGGAGCTGGAGCACCGGGCCCGGCGCCGGGACATCGTGGTCGACGACGACACGCTCTACGACTTCTACGACCAGCGGGTGCCCGCGGACGTCGTCTCCGGCGCGCACTTCGACTCCTGGTGGAAGAAGCGGCAGCGCGAGGAGCCGGAGCTGCTCGACTTCGAGCGCTCCATGCTCATCCGGGAGTCCGCGGAAGCCGTCACCAAGGACGACTACCCGGATGTCTGGCGCCAGCGGAACCTGAAGTTCCGGGTGACGTACCAGTTCGAGCCGGGTGCCGACGCGGACGGTGTGACCGTCCACATCCCGCTCCAGGTCCTCAACCAGGTCACCGACGAGGGCTTCGACTGGCAGATCCCCGGCCTGCGCGAGGACGTGGTGGTCGAGTTGATCCGCTCGCTGCCCAAGCCGATCCGGCGCAACTACGTGCCCGCGCCGAACTTCGCGAAGGCGTTCCTGGACCGGGCCGTGCCGCTCCAGGAGCCGCTGCCGGTGACGCTCGCCCGCGAGCTGCAGCGCATGGTCGGCGTCCCGGTCGCGGCCGGCGACTTCGACCTGAGCCGGGTACCGGACCACCTGAAGATCACCTTCCGGATCGTCGACGAGCGGCGCCGCACGGTCGCCGAGGACAAGGACCTGGAAGCGCTCAAGCTCCGGCTGCGGCCCAAGGCCCGACAGGCCATCTCCAAGGCCGCCGCGGCGACGGCCGAGCGCTCCGGCGGCGAGTCCGTCGAGCGCGCCGGCCTCACCGACTGGACGATCGGTACGCTCTCCCGCGTCTTCGAGACGCGACGGGCCGGCCAGCCGGTCAAGGCGTACCCGGCGCTCGTCGACGACGGGGACGCGGCGGGCACGGTGTCGGTCCGCCTCTTCGACACCGAGGCCGAGCAGGCGCAGGCCATGTGGAAGGGCACCCGCCGGCTGATCCTGCGCAACATCCCGGTCAACCCCGGCAAGTTCGCCTCGGACAAGCTGAGCAACGCCCAGAAGCTGGCCCTGTCCGCGAACCCGCACGGCACCGTCCAGGCCCTCTTCGACGACTGCGCGAGCGCGGCGGCGGACAAGCTGATCGCGGACTTCGGCGGCCCGGCCTGGGACGAGGAGTCGTACCGCAAGCTCTACGAGAAGGTGCGCGCGGAGATCGTCGACACGACCGTGCGGACCGTGGAGCAGGTGCAGCAGGTCCTGGCCGCCTGGCAGGCCTGCGAGCGGCGCCTGAAGGCGACCACCAGCCCGACGCTGCTGCCCAACCGGCAGGACGTGCGCACGCAGTTGACGGCCCTGGTGCACCCCGGGTTCGTGACGGACACCGGCCTGCGCCGGTTGCCCGACCTGATGCGCTACCTCGTCGCGGCCGACCGCAGGCTCCAGCAGATGCCGACCGCCGTCCAGCGGGACACCACCCGCATGGAGAAGGTCCACGAGATGCAGGACGAGTACGCGTGGCTGCTCGAACAGCTGCCGCAGGGACGGCCGGTGCCGCGGGAGGTCCTGGACATCCGCTGGATGATCGAGGAGCTGCGCGTGAGCTACTTCGCGCACGCGCTGGGCACGGCGTACCCCGTCTCGGACAAGCGGATCGTGAAGGCGATCGACGCGGCCGCACCGTGACCGCCCGCGCACGCCAGGTGAGTTCGACCGGCGGGCCTGCACTGCTGTACAGTCCTGTTCGCAGCGCAACGCGGTAACAGCGCAGCAGAGCAAGGTCCTGTGGAGCAGTTTGGAGTGCTCGCCACCCTGTCAAGGTGGAGGCCGCGGGTTCAAATCCCGTCAGGACCGCAGTAGATGAGAGGCCCGCACCGAATTCGGTGCGGGCCTCTTCTCGTTCCCCCGCTCCCGCGCGCCGCGTCCGGCCACCGCCACCTCGCCCGGCACCGCCCGGCCCGCCGCCGGCCCCCGCATCCGCCCCTGGACCCCGCCGCAGAGGCCCAGGAGGACGCCGAGAGCGCCCGGGAGGGCGGCGGGGACGAAAGTCCCCGCCAGGGGTGACCAAAGCCGGTCCACGGGGCGCTCGTGCGGTGGGAGTCTGGAAGTAGGCCGCCCGCCGAAAACCCCTCTAACGCACGGGCGACACCGGCATCAAGCGGTAGCGGGTGTGACGGGTGTCACTGAACTAGTTTTGGAAACACCGTTTCTTACACCCTTCCTACAACTGCTCAATTTAATATGTGCAATTGCACTACGTGCACAGGTGACGATCAAGTACCCCGCAGGACCCGGCCCACCAGCACGCGGAGACCGCCCAGGATCCACCACGGACCCGCAGAGACCACCGCCGCGCACCATGGCCGGCCGGCCCCGGCGCACAAAAAAGATCGCGCTGGACCCGGCGGAGTCCAGCGCGATCGACGACGCACCCAGTGATGCAGTGGAGATGACGCTTCGGTGGGCGGAGGGCCTGTTGGGGCAGGACCCGCGTCGGATGGAGCCAAGAGTGGGCGCGGAACGGGTTGGGGGGCCCGCAACGCCCGGTATTACTGGGGTGTGCGGTGCCTCAGGCCTCGCTGCGCTGCTGCGGAATGCCCGCAAGCAGGGCGCGGACCTCGGCCTCGCGGTAACGACGGTGCCCGCCGAGCGTACGAATCGACGTGAGCTTGCCAGCCTTCGCCCAGCGCGTGACCGTCTTCGGGTCCACGCGGAACATCGTGGCGACCTCGGCGGGGGTCAGCAGCGGCTCGGCATCAGGGGTGCGAGCGGTCATGAGCGGCCTCCTCGGGAGAACCGAACCATCTCGGTTCTTTCCTTTAAATTCTGCACCTTGACCCGCGTTGCCCGAAATGGCGGACACGGGTCGAGTCGGTTATAGGACGAACGGCTTGTCCTCGGCACTACAACTACACCATCCGTCCAGCCTCGTCGGCCAAACCGATGGAATTGCCCTCCCAGGTGTTCATCAGCGACGGAAGCCGATGGACCATGCCATAGCGGACAGTCACGCCACAGTGACGATCAGTCACAGAGCGATCAGGAGTCGTCAGACCCCCCAACGGCAGTGCAATGCTGAGTAATCCGCCCATGCATGCCTATGGATGGGCATAGACGGACGAACGGAGCCCTCCCCGGACTCCTTGTCCTATTTTGGCACGAGGAGGGGCGATGGGCGCAAGGGCGCAGTTAGTGCCGTCCGTCACGCTTGAGCCAAAAGCCCGGATCGGGACGTAGGTCCCGAAGGGGCCCCGGTGTCCGGTCAGTTGGCGTGCAGCCGGTCCCGCACGGCCCGCCAGCGGTCCACGAGCCGGCCGTACGCCTCGCCCGCGCCGGCGTCGTCCCCGCGGCGCAGCGCCTCGATGCCCGCGGCGACGTCCGCCGCCGAGTGGTCCTCGTCGAGCAGGTCGGCCGACAGGGTGTGCACGAGCCCGCCGTAGTCCAGTTCGACGTACGAGCGCGGGTGGAACTCCTCCAGCCAGCGCCCCACGTCCACCAGGCTCTCGGTCAGCGGCCCGTCGTCGACCGCGTCCCGCAGCGCCTTGAGCCCGCGCGCGACCCGGCGCCTGGCCTGGACCATCGGGGTGCGGTAGCGCAGCCTGGGCCCGGCGCCGCTCTCCGGCTCCGCCGCGTACTCACGCTCCTCGTCGGCGACGAGCACGAACCAGTGCAGCGGCACCTGCCAGGTCGCCGTGCGGATCCAGGGCCGCGCGTCCGGATTGCGCTCCAGCCAGCGCTCGTAGTCGTCGCAGGCCTGCCGGCGCACGACCGGCGGCAGCACCGCGTCCAGGACCGGGCCCGGCAGCTGCCCGGGCAGCGCGTCCAGGGCCTGCCAGCCGCGCAGCCGGGTCCGCCACGGACAGACGCACAGCACCCCCTCGGCCTCCAGCACGAACGCGTCGTCGCTCTCGTGCACCGGCACCGCGACCGGCGGGGTGGGCAGCAAGTCCGCCAGGGAGCGCCGCAGTTCGTCCTGGTACGAGGGATGGCGCTCCCGCTTCGCGTACCGCTCCCAGTGGCCGCGCTCCGGCTGCGGGAAGGCCGCGAGCGGTTCGTACACGCGCAAGTACGCCGCATACGGGACGGTCACCGACGACACCTTGGGCACGGCTGCTCCTCCCCCGCCGACGGCTCGAAACACTGCAAATCGTCCCACGACGGGAGCGCGCGGGACGCGACGGGATTCGACCGTACGTCCACCGGGCCCGGACGCGAGAGAGTGATCCTCGGCACTGCGGCCGTGGCGGGCCCGCGCACGTTCTAACCTCGTGCCCACCGAACGACGGAAGGCCCGCCACCCGCACGGGATTCCGCCCCACCGCCGCTACGTACTTGGGAGTCACCACAGTGACCGATGTGACCGGCGAAGTCGTCACCCACTCCGGGACCGCAGCAGCCCCGGACGTCCTGCACACCCTCTTCCACTCGGACCAGGGCGGCCACGAGCAGGTCGTGCTCTGCCAGGACCGCGCGAGCGGCCTCAAGGCCGTCATCGCCCTCCACGACACCGCCCTGGGCCCGGCCCTCGGCGGCACCCGCTTCTACCCCTACGCCACCGACGCCGAGGCCGTCGCCGACGCCCTGAACCTGGCGCGCGGCATGTCGTACAAGAACGCGATGGCCGGGCTCGACCACGGCGGTGGCAAGGCCGTGATCATCGGGGACCCCGCCGTGCTCAAGAGCGAGGCGCTGCTGCTCGCCTACGGCCGCTTCGTGGCCTCGCTCGGCGGCCGCTACGTGACGGCCTGCGACGTCGGCACGTACGTCGCCGACATGGATGTCGTCGCGCGCGAGTGCCGCTGGACCACCGGACGCTCGCCGGAGAACGGCGGCGCGGGCGACTCGTCCGTGCTCACCGCCTACGGCGTCTTCCAGGGCATGCGGGCCAGCGCCCAGCACCTGTGGGGCGACCCGACGCTGCGCGGCCGCAAGGTCGGCGTCGCGGGCGTGGGCAAGGTGGGGTACCACCTGGTCGGGCACCTGCTGGCGGACGGCGCCGAGGTCGTGGTGACCGACGTCCGCGCGGAGTCCGTGCGGCGCGTCACGGAGCAGTACCCGGGGGTCGCCGTCGTGGCCGACACCGAGGCGCTGATCCAGGTGGCGGACCTCGACATCTACGCCCCCTGCGCGCTGGGCGGCGCCCTGGACGACCACACCGTGCCGGTCCTCACCGCGCAGGTGGTGTGCGGCGCGGCCAACAACCAGCTCGCGCACCCCGGCGTCGAGAAGGACCTCGCCGACCGCGGCATCCTCTACGCCCCGGACTACGTGGTGAACGCCGGCGGCGTCATCCAGGTCGCCGACGAGCTGCACGGCTTCGACTTCGAGCGGTGCAAGGCCAAGGCCGCGCAGATCTTCGACACCACCCTCGC
Source organism: Streptomyces sp. NPDC006552 (assembly GCF_040611655.1). Lineage (NCBI taxonomy): Bacteria > Bacillati > Actinomycetota > Actinomycetes > Kitasatosporales > Streptomycetaceae > Streptomyces > Streptomyces sp. NPDC006552. The sequence continues at coordinate 15,835 of NZ_JBEXOS010000034.1, read as the reverse complement.
CATCTTCGCTCGCGCAAAGGCGGACGGGATTCCGCCGGCCGCGGCGGCGGACCGGATCGCCGAGCAGCGGATGGCGGAGGCACGCGCGGCACGCTGATCGCGGGCGGTACGTAACGAGTGTCACGCCGATCGGCGGGTCGCCCGCTCAGAAGAGGTTAAAATCGCAGCTGACCAGCGAGGACGGGGCTCCTTGCTGGTCCTGTGCACAGGCGCGTGGTGCGGGCGACGTACCGTATGGGCGTGGGCTCAGGTACCGTGGGAGCCCTACGGACCGGTCTCCTCATGGGGAGTCCGTTCCAGATCATGAACGCGTGTCAAGACTCTGGGGCCACCGAGCCCCGTATCCGAGGGGGTCGAGCCATGGGGCGCGGCCGGGCAAAGGCCAAGCAGACGAAGGTCGCCCGCCAGCTGAAGTACAGCAGCGGCGGGACAGATCTGTCGCGTCTGGCCAATGAGCTGGGCGCATCGACGTCGAACCCAGTATCGAATCAGCCGCCGAACGGCGAGCCTTTCGATGACGACGACGAGGAAGACGACCCGTACGCCCGCTATGCGGATCTGTACGACGAGGGCGAGGACGAGGACTCCGGTGAGTCCGGTCCCTCGTCTCAGCGCCGCGGCGCTTGACCTCGTAGCACTGTCAGCACGTAACTGATGTCGGCCTTCTGATCTCTGCTTACTGCTGCACGCACCCGGTCCGGGGTGGTTTCAGCGCCGGACCGGGTTTTGTGCTGTCCGCGTGCTGTACCGCCCGTCCGCGCGGTCCCCGCGGAACCGGTCCGCGGGGCCTGCGCAGTCGTGGCTACTTCGCGTAGTCGCCCGTCAGCTCGGCGCCCGTGGTGTGCGCTCCGCGGTCGGTGATCTCGCCGGCCACCCAGGACTCCACGCCGCGGTCGGCCAGGGTCGCCAGAGCGACGTCGACGGACTCCTGCGGCACGATCGCCATCATGCCGACGCCCATGTTCAGCGTCTTCTCCAGCTCCAGGCGCTCCACCTGGCCCGCCCGGCCGACGAGGTCGAAGATCGCGCCCGGGGCCCACGTGGAGCGGTCCACGGTGGCGTGCAGGCCGTCCGGGATCACCCGGGCCAGGTTGGCCGCGAGGCCGCCGCCGGTGATGTGGCTGTAGGCGTGGACCTCGGTGGTGCTGGTGAGCGAGAGGCAGTCCAGGGAGTAGATCTTCGTCGGCTCCAGGAGCTCCTCACCGAGCGTGCGGCCCAGCTCGTCGATCCGCTGCTCCAGCTCCATCCCGGCGCGCTCCAGCAGGACGTGGCGGACGAGCGAGTACCCGTTCGAGTGAAGCCCGGACGACGCCATCGCGATCACCGCGTCACCCTCGCGGATGCGGTCGGGGCCGAGCAGGTTCTCGTACTCCACGACGCCGGTGCCGGCGCCGGCCACGTCGAAGTCGTCCGGGCCGAGCAGCCCGGGGTGCTCGGCCGTCTCGCCGCCGACGAGGGCGCAGCCGGCGAGGACGCAGCCCTCGGCGATGCCCTTCACGATCGCGGCGACGCGCTCCGGGTGGACCTTGCCGACGCAGATGTAGTCGGTCATGAACAGCGGCTCGGCGCCGCAGACCACGATGTCGTCCATGACCATCGCGACGAGGTCGTGGCCGATCGTGTCGTAGACACCGAGGCGGCGCGCGATGTCGACCTTCGTGCCGACACCGTCGGTGGCGGAGGCGAGCAGCGGCCGCTCGTACTTCTTGAGGGCGGAGGCGTCGAAGAGGCCGGCGAAGCCGCCGAGGCCGCCCAGGACCTCGGGGCGCCGCGTCTTCTTCACCCACTCCTTCATCAGCTCGACGGCTCGGTCACCTGCTTCGATGTCCACGCCGGCGGAGGCGTAGCTGGCACCGGTGCCCGCGTGCGGGGCGCGCTCGGAGGACTCAGTAGACATGGGTGATCAGAGCTTTCGTGTCGATGCTGCGGAGGTTACGGACGACGGATCGCGTCGTTCGCGGCCGTGGCCGCCGGGCCCGCTGCCAGTTCCGTCTCCAGGAGCTGCTTGCCGAGCAGCTCGGGGTCGGGAAGGTCCATCGGGTACTCGCCGTCGAAGCAGGCGCGGCAGAGGTTCGGCTTGGCGATGGTGGTCGCCTCGATCATGCCGTCGATGGAGATGTACGAGAGCGAGTCGGCGCCCAGCGAGGTGCCGATCTCCTCGACGGACATCCCGTTGGCGATCAGCTCGGCGCGGGTCGCGAAGTCGATGCCGAAGAAGCAGGGCCACTTCACGGGCGGGGAGGAGATCCGGATGTGGACCTCGGCCGCGCCGGCCTCGCGGAGCATGCGGACCAGGGCGCGCTGCGTGTTGCCGCGGACGATCGAGTCGTCGACGACCACGAGCTTCTTGCCCTTGATCACTTCCTTGAGGGGGTTCAGCTTCAGCCGGATGCCCAGCTGGCGGATGGTCTGGGAGGGCTGGATGAAGGTGCGGCCCACATAGGCGTTCTTCACCAGACCCGCACCGAACGGGATACCGCTGGCCTCGGCGTAACCGATCGCGGCCGGCGTGCCGGACTCCGGGGTCGCTATGACGAGGTCGGCCTCGGCCGGGGCCTCCTTCGCCAGACGGCGGCCCATCTCCACCCGGGAGAGGTACACGTTCCGGCCGGCGATGTCGGTGTCCGGGCGGGCCAGGTAGACATACTCGAAGACACAGCCCTTGGGCTTTGCTTCGGCGAAGCGGGACGTTCGCAGGCCGTTCTCGTCGATGGCGACGAACTCGCCCGGCTCTATCTCGCGCACGTACGCGGCGCCGCAGATGTCGAGCGCGGCGGACTCGGAGGCGACGACCCAGCCGCGCTCCAGGCGGCCGAGGACCAGCGGGCGGATGCCCTGCGGGTCGCGGGCCGCGTACAGGGTGTTCTCGTTCATGAAGACAAGCGAGAAGGCGCCCTGGACCTGGGGCAGCACCTTGGGAGCCGCCTCCTCGATGGTCAGCGGCTTGCCGTCGTCGTCGACCTGGCCCGCGAGCAGCGCGGTGACCAGGTCCGTGTCGTTCGTGGCGGCGACCTGGGTGGCCCGGCCGCCTTCCTTGGGCAGGCCGGCGACCATCTCGGCGAGCTGCGCCGTGTTGACCAGGTTGCCGTTGTGACCGAGCGCGATCGAGCCGTGCGCGGTGGCACGGAACGTCGGCTGGGCGTTCTCCCAGACGGAGGCGCCCGTGGTCGAGTAGCGGGCGTGACCGACCGCGATGTGACCTTGGAGGGAGCTGAGGGAGGTTTCGTCGAAGACCTGGGAGACGAGTCCCATGTCCTTGAAGACGAGGATCTGGGAACCGTTGCTGACCGCGATCCCCGCGGATTCCTGACCCCGGTGTTGTAGGGCGTAGAGCCCGAAGTAAGTGAGCTTCGCGACCTCTTCACCCGGAGCCCAGACACCGAAGACGCCGCAAGCGTCCTGGGGGCCCTTCTCGCCGGGGAGCAGATCATGACTGAGTCGACCGTCACCACGTGGCACGCCACCGAGTGTAGGCGAGATCGACCACGGGTCCGAATTGGAGACGGTGGCTTCCTACGTCTGCGCGGGCCCTCCGCGGTTGGCCGAACCCACTGGACGCGCGTAGCGCGAAGCCGGGGCCAGGGGGCCACAGGCCCGCAATTCCGGGGTTCGAGCGGGGTTCATGGGGACGCGGGGTGGGGCGGGGCGGGGGTGGGGTGCCGGGGGCGGGGAGTGTGACGGGACGCACGTCGGGGGTTCGGGGGGGGGCGGGCCCTGGGTGCACGTCCGGGTTTCGGGGGTGGACCAGGTACGGGCCCGGTGCCGGAGCGGATCGGGGGGAGCCGAGTGCGGAGCGAGCCGTATCCGGAGGGCGGGCTCGGTGCGGCCGAGTGCGAGGCGAGGGGTATCCGGAGTGCGGGACGGCGTTGACAGGGGGGTGGCGGACTGGGCATGGTCCTGCGTCATGCAGCCTCACCGTGGCCGGACGGTCACCCTTGTGGCGCGCCGGCACGTCGACCTCGTCCGTGTCGCCAGCGCGATCTGTCGCTGCGCCTGAGTCCGCACCGCTGCCTGGCGCCCCCGCTGTCGCGGCCGCCGGTCCGATCCACCCGGAACACCCGTGTTCCGCTCCTTTGCGCCGGAGGAGCGGGACGCCATTCCGTTTCCCTCCTTCCAGCTCATCCGGAGCCTCTTCATGTCCTCGCATGCCTCGAACCTGTCCCGGCGCGCCTTCGGCGGGGTGGTCGGCGCCTCCGCGACCGCCGCCGCCCTCGGCGCGGCCGCCGCGCCCGCCACCGCCGACACCGCGACCGCCACCGCGGAACGGCCGTTCCGCGCGGCCACCGGGCGGAGCGCCAAACGTCCCAACATCCTGTTCATCCTCGGCGACGACCTGGGCTGGGCCGACCTCTCCTCGTACGGCGCCCCGCACATCAAGACCCCGAACCTGGACACACTGGCCCGGCAGGGCGTCCGCTTCACCGACGCGTACAGCGGCTCCGCGACCTGCTCGCCGACCCGGTTCAGCCTCTACACGGGCCGCTACCCGGGGCGTACGCGGGGCGGACTCGCGGAACCGATCGCCGACCGGTCCGTCGGCCTCGACCCGAACCACCCCACGCTCGCCTCGCTGCTGCGCGGCGCCGGGTACGCCACCGCGCTGATCGGCAAGTGGCACTGCGGCTACCTCCCGGACTACTCGCCGACCAGGTCCGGCTGGGACGAGTTCTTCGGGAACTTCGGTGGCGCCCTGGAGTACTACTCCAAGCTGGGGCTCGGCGGGGAGTACGACCTGTACGAGGGCGGTGTGCGGGAGGGCGACGCGGAGTACAAGGACCTGCGGTACTACACGCGCATCCTGACCGAACGCGCGAGCGAGTACGTACGGCGCGACCACGGCGGCCGCCCCTGGCTGCTGAACCTGAACTTCACCACGCCGCACTGGCCCTGGATAGCCGACGGGGACAAGGCGCAGAGCGCCGAGATCGTCCGGAAGATCAAGGCCGGGGACGCGAGGGCGCTGTTCCACACCGACGGCGGGTCCGTCGAGAAGTACACGGAGATGGTCCAGGACCTGGACCGCTCGGTCGGGCAGGTGCTGAAGGCGCTGAAGGACTCCGGCCGGGAGAAGGACACGCTCGTCTTCTTCGCCTCCGACAACGGCGGCGAACGCTTCTCCTACAACTGGCCCCTCTCCGGCAACAAGGCGTCCCTCCAGGAGGGCGGCATCCGCGTGCCGACGATCGTGCGCTGGCCCGCGCGGATCGACGGCGGCCAGGTCAGCCACGAGCCCGTCTTCACGCCCGACTGGACGGCGACGCTGCTGGAGATCGGCGGGGCCCGCCCCGCCCCGGCCCACCCGCTCGACGGCACGAGCCTCGCGGGATATCTGCTGCGCGGCGAGGCATTGGCCGAGCGTGATCTGTTCTGGCGGGTGCGCGGCGAACGGGCCCTGCGGCGCGGCGACTGGAAGTACTACCGCGGCAAGGGCGGCGCCGACCAGCTCTTCGACCTGGCGGCCGACCGGCGCGAACAGGCCGACCGGGCCGCGGACCGCCCGAAACTGCTGGCCGAGCTGAAGTCCGTCTGGGAGAGCACGAACGGGGAGCTTCTGCCCTATCCGGGGGCCTGATCGGCCCCCTCCTCGTACCCGGGGCGCGGGCGCTGCGTCGCGTGACCATGGCGAAGTGGCGGGCCCGCCCCCTCCCGGAACCGGTCCCACCACGTTCGGACGCTCAGGCCATGAGCGGCAGGAGTGCGCCCAGATCGGCCCGTTCACCGCTCGCCCTGACGGCCGCGTCGTCGACCGCCCGCTCCCACCGCGTCCGTCCCGTGGCCAGCCGGATCCAGGTGAGCGGATCCGTCTCCACGACGTTCGGCGGGGTGCCGCGGGTGTGGCGGGGACCCTCGACGCACTGGACGACGGCGAACGGCGGGATCCGCACCTCGGTCGAGGCTCCCGGCGCCTTCACGGCGAGCGCGTCGGCCAGCAGCCGGGTGCACGCGGCCAGGGCCTGCCGGTCGAAGGGCACGTCGAGACCGGGCACCGCGTCGTTCAGATCGTCCGTATGGACGACGAGCTCGACGGTCCGGGTGACCAGGTAGTCCGCGAGGGACATGGCACCCGCCCCCACCGCGAGCGGCCGGGCGTCGGCGGTGGTCTCCAGGATCTCGGTGAACCGCTCCTCGGTGCGGGCGAGCAGCGCCGCGATGTCCGGGGCGCCGTCGGCGAGGGCCCGGCCCCGGTCGGCGATCCCCTCGGCGTTCGCGGCCGTGCCGAAGGGCCAGTCGAGCGCGGCGACCTCGGCCTTGGCCGGCTCCGGCAGCGCGAGGGCCCGCTCGACCGCGCCCAACGCCGTCGACACGTGGGCGAGCAGCTCCCGCACCGTCCAGTCACCGAGCCGCGTCGGCCCGGAGAGCTGCTCGGGCGTCAGGGTCCCGGCCGCCTCCCGTACGTGCCCGAACTGGGTCAGGACAGCGGTGCGGATCTTGGCTGCGGCATAGGAGCGGGGGCGCCTCTTGCCCGCGGCACCCGGGCCGCTCCTGGTCGGCGGAGGAGTCATGACGGCGACCCTACGCCCGTCGACCGCACCCACTCGGCCCCTTTCCTGCCCTGACCCGCGACCTGCCTGAGCCATGGCCTGAGGCCTGCCTTGAGGTTTGGCCTCGGCCCTGGCCCGAGCCGTACCTCAAGCCCTGGTCCGAGACCTGTCCCCCCTGGCCCCCGCCCTCACCCGGCACTCACCCCCGTCCCCGTCCCCGTCCCAACCCCGGCCCCGGCCCCGGCCCCGGGCCAGACCGGTCGGGCCGCGGTCAGGGCCACCAGGAGCGGGACGACTCTGCCGGCCGGCACCTCGTAGCGGCCCCGCCCCGCGGACCGCAGCCATCCCGCGGCGGTCAGCTGTCGCAGGTGGTGGTAGATCTGACCGCTCGTCCCCACGTCGTCGAGGTCGGCCAGCTCGGTGGCGGAGGTGCGGCCGCTGAGCACCTCGCGCAGCAGCCGCAGCCGCAACCCGTGCCCGAGGGCCGCGAACGCCTCGGCCACCTCCGTCCAGTCCGAGGCGAGCAACTCGCCGGTGACGGTGCCGTACTGCCACTCGTACGTCCGCTCGCCCTCCCCGCCGGGCAGGCGGACCGCGCCGGTGAACAGCACACCCCCGCTCGCGACCTCGACGAGCTGCTCCTTCAGCCCGTCGAGCGCCCAGAACGTGCCCGGCGCGACCGTCGGCGCCACCGGACCCGGCCCGCTCTCGATCGCCTCCAACCGCCGCTCCAGCTCCGCGACCCGCCGCTCAAGTTCCGTCATGTTTCGAGATTACGTAATTACGCAGAACCATCCAATCCCTCGTTCGAGGGAACCCGGCCCACGGACCGCTCCGGTAGATCACCGCACCCACCCGGACACGGCGAAGCCCCCGCCCCAGTACGGGGAGGGGGCTTCGGCCGAGGTTCCGGCCGGGCGTCAGGCCAGCAGCGCCGGGATCGTGCCCTCGTGAGCCGCACGCAGCTCCCCGAGCGGCAGCGCGAACGCGCCCTGCACGTCCACCGTCGCCTCCTCGCCCGTGCCGTCCACGACACCGATCCGGGTGACCGGCAGACCCCGCGCCCCGCACATGTCGGTGAAGCGGAGCTCCTCGCTGCGCGGGACGGCGACGACCGCGCGGCCCGCCGACTCCGAGAAGAGGAAGGTGAACGCGGTCAGGCCGTCCGGGACGACCAGGCGCGCGCCCTTGCCGCCGAGCAGCGCCGACTCGACCACGGCCTGGATCAGACCGCCGTCGGACAGGTCGTGCGCCGCGTCGATCATGCCGTCGCGGGAGGCCGAGATGAGGATCTCGCCGAGCAGCCGCTCACGCTCCAGGTCGACCTCCGGCGGCAGGCCGCCGAGGTGGTCGTGGACCACCTGCGACCAGGCCGAACCGCCGAACTCCTCGCGGGTGTCACCAAGCAGGTAGAGCAGCTGGCCCTCCTCCCGGAACGCGACCGGGGTGCGCCGGGCCACGTCGTCGATGACGCCGAGCACCGCGACGACCGGCGTCGGGTGGATGGCCGCCTCGCCCGTCTGGTTGTAGAGCGAGACGTTGCCGCCGGTCACCGGGGTGCCGAGCTGCAGGCAGCCGTCCGCGAGACCGCGGACGGCCTCCGCGAACTGCCACATGACGGCCGGGTCCTCGGGCGAACCGAAGTTCAGGCAGTCGGAGACGGCGAGGGGCTTGGCGCCCGTCGTCGCCACGTTCCGGTAGGCCTCCGCGAGAGCGAGCTGCGCGCCCTTGTAGGGGTCGAGCTTGGCGAACCGGCCGTTGCCGTCCGTCGCGATGGCGACGCCGAGGCCGGACTCCTCGTCGATGCGGATCATGCCCGAGTCCTCGGGCTGCGCGAGCACCGTGTTGCCCTGCACGAAGTGGTCGTACTGCGAGGTGATCCACTTCTTGGACGCCTGGTTGGGCGAGGAGACGAGGGCCATGACCTGGGCCTTCAGCTCGTCGCCGGTCGACGGGCGCGGCAGCGCGTTCGCGTCGTCGGCCTGGAGCGCGTCCTGCCACTCGGGGCGCGCGTAGGGGCGCTCGTAGACCGGGCCGTCATGCGCGACGGTGCGCGGGTCGACGTCGACGATCTTCTCGCCGTGCCAGAAGATCTCCAGCCGGTCGCCGTCGGTCACCTCACCGATGACGGTGGCGATGACGTCCCACTTCGCGCAGATCTCCAGGAAGCGGTCGACCTTCTCCGGCTCCACGACGGCACACATGCGTTCCTGCGACTCGCTCATGAGGATCTCCTCAGGAGAGAGCGTGGAGTCGCGCAGCGGTACGTCGTCCAGCTCGACGCGCATACCGCCCGAGCCGTTCGACGCCAGCTCGCTGGTCGCACAGGAGATGCCGGCCGCGCCGAGGTCCTGGATGCCGACCACGAGCTTCTCGGCGAACGCCTCCAGGGTGCACTCGATGAGCAGCTTCTCCTGGAAGGGGTCACCGACCTGGACGGCCGGGCGCTTCGACGGCTTCGCGTCGTCGAAGGTCTCGGAGGCCAGGATGGAGGCGCCGCCGATGCCGTCGCCGCCCGTCCGGGCGCCGTACATGATGACCTTGTTGCCCGCGCCGGACGCCTTCGCGAGGTGGATGTCCTCGTGCCGCATGACGCCGATCGCACCGGCGTTGACCAGCGGGTTGCCCTGGTAGCAGGCGTCGAAGACGACCTCGCCGCCGATGTTCGGCAGACCCAGGCAGTTGCCGTAACCGCCGATGCCGGCGACGACGCCGGGGAGCACCCGCTTGGTGTCGGGGTGGTCGGCGGCGCCGAAGCGCAGCGGGTCGACCACGGCGACGGGGCGCGCGCCCATGGCGATGATGTCGCGCACGATGCCGCCCACTCCGGTAGCAGCACCCTGGTAGGGCTCTACGTAGGAGGGGTGGTTGTGGGACTCCACCTTGAAGGTGACGGCATAACCCTGGCCGACGTCCACGACCCCGGCGTTCTCCCCGATGCCGACCAGCATGGCGTCGGAGTGGGGCGCCTTCTCGCCGAACTGGCGCAGGTGCACCTTGGACGACTTGTAGGAGCAGTGTTCGGACCACATGACCGAGTACATGGCCAGCTCGGCACCGGTCGGGCGGCGGCCGAGGATCTCGACGACGCGCTCGTACTCGTCCTTCTTCAGGCCGAGTTCGGCCCAGGGCAGCTCGACGTCGGGGGTCTTGCTCGCGTTCTCTACGGTGTCGAGGCTCATGAGGCGGCGACCAGCTTCTTCAAGATCGAGGTGAAGAACGGGAGGCCGTCGGTGCGGCCGCTCCCGACGAGGGGCTCCACGGCGTGCTCCGGGTGCGGCATCAGACCGACGACGTTGCCCGCCTCGTTCGTGATGCCGGCGATGTCGCGCAGCGAGCCGTTCGGGTTGACGTCGAGGTAGCGGAAGACGACGCGGCCCTCCGCCTCCAGCATGTCGAGGGTGCGCTCGTCGGCGACGTACCGCCCGTCCATGTTCTTCAGCGGAATGTGGATCTCCTGGCCCGACTCGTAGTCGACCGTCCAGGCGGTGTCCGCACTCTCCACGCGCAGCTTCTGGTCGCGGCAGATGAAGTGCAGGTGGTCGTTGCCGAGCATCCCGCCGGGCAGCAGGTGAGCCTCGGTGAGGACCTGGAATCCGTTGCAGATACCGAGGACGGGAAGGCCCGCCTTCGCCTGGTCGATCAGCGGCTCCATGACCGGCGAGAAACGCGAGATGGCACCCGCGCGCAGGTAATCGCCGTAACTGAATCCGCCGGGCAGGACGACCGCGTCGACCTGCTTCAGATCCTTGTCCTTGTGCCAGAGGGCGACCGGCTCGGCACCGGCGAGGCGGATGGCGCGCTGGGTGTCCCGGTCGTCGAGGGAACCCGGAAAGGTGACGACGCCAATACGAGCCGTCACTTTTCGGCCCCCGCCGCAGCGGAAACGGGCGCTTCCACGCCCGCGGCGTCTTCCACCTTCACGGTGAAGTTCTCGATCACCGTGTTGGCGAGGAAGCTTTCCGCGAGCTCGTGGATACGGGCGAGGGCGGCGTCATCCACCGGCCCGTCCACTTCGAGCTCGAATCGCTTTCCCTGGCGAACGTCGGAGATACCGTCGAAACCGAGGCGCGGCAGCGCACGCTGCACCGCCTGGCCCTGGGGGTCGAGGATCTCCGGCTTGAGCATGACGTCGACTACGACGCGTGCCACTGGCACTCCCGGTGTGTGGTGCTGAGCAGGTCCGTTCAGCGTACCTGCCCAAATCTTCTACTCGCGTAGACCGTAGGAAGCTACGAGAGCCGGATCACGTTACGGCAACGGCATCGGATCCGCACGGAAAATTAAGGGAAAGAGTCCTGATAACTGTCCCGGCGGACACGCGGAGGTTATTGACAGGGCTTCCCAGCGCATTGCCGGGCAGGGTAAAAAGGAAAAGGCGCAGACAGGCAACCGGCCTGAACTCGGGGAGCGGCATTACCCGGGCCTTGCTCATTCAGAGCTGGACAGTCGGCATCACCGCACGTCAAAGCGGGGGTGCTGGACGAAGGGACCGATATTCGTGGCGCAGCGTGTCGTGGTCACTCTCTTTGACGACATCGACGGCGGAGAAGCGGCGGAAACGGTCGTCTTCGGTCTCGACGGCAGGTCGTACGAGATCGACCTCACCCAAGCCAATGCGAAGAAACTCCGCACGGCCCTGGCCCCGTACCTCCGGGCCGGGCGCAAGCAGTCCACCAGGACCGGCACGGCGTTCACCCGCACCGACCTCAGCCCGGACCCCGCGGCAGTCCGCGCGTGGGCCCGCTCGCACCGCTTCGACGTCCCGCCGCGCGGCCGGATCCCCAAGCGGGTCTACGAGGCGTTCGCCGAAGCCGACTGAGTGTGCGGCCGGCGCCGTCAGGAGCCCCTCGGCACAACCGACTTGCGTTGCACCCCCAGCGGTCGGCTAGAGTCTGGAGCACGCCGAGGGGCGAGGCCGAAAAGGCCGAACCTCACGGAGTCACGCGGGTGTAGTTCAGTAGTAGAACATCCCCCTTCCAGGGGGAAGGCGCAGTGTGCAATTCCTGTCACCCGCTCCGCATCGCGTACCGAGTGCCCCTCCGGGTGCGGTAGGCTGATGCTCGCGCCGATCGGGTCGCGCTTCTCAGAAGCGTACTGATCGGAGGCAATGCGAACGTAGCTCAGTTGGTAGAGCGCAACCTTGCCAAGGTTGAGGTCGCCGGTTCGAACCCGGTCGTTCGCTCCATATCGGAAAGGCCCCGCATCTTCGGATGCGGGGCCTTTCCGTGTCCGGGCCTCGACCGCCCGCGCTGCTGACATTTGTCATGGCCGTCGATGACAGCGCGCACTGCCGAACGGCCCCGGCCGCCCCGAGGCTTGACCCATGACCAGCAACGAGCGCGTGATCGACGTCACCGATCTGCGCCGCGTGTACGGGGACGGCCGACGGGGCTCCTTCGAGGCGGTGCGCGGAGTCAGCTTCTCCGTGGGCCGCGGCGAGCTCTTCGCGCTCCTCGGCACGAACGGCGCGGGCAAGACCTCCACCGTCGAACTCCTCGAAGGACTCGCGGCGCCCGCCGGTGGCCGGGTGCGGGTCCTCGGGCACGACCCGTACACCGCACGCGACCAGATCCGGCCCCGGATCGGCGTGATGCTCCAGGAGGGCGGCTTCCCGGCCGAGCTGGACGTCGCGGAGACCGTACGGCTGTGGGCCGGCTGCACCAGCGGCGCGCGCCCGGTCGGCGAGGCGCTCGACATGGTCGGGCTGAGCGCCCGGCGCCGGGTCCGCGTCAAGCAGCTGTCCGGCGGCGAGAAGCGCCGGCTCGACCTCGCGCTCGCCCTGCTGGGCCGGCCCGAGGTGCTCTTCCTCGACGAACCCACCACCGGTCTCGACGCCGAAGGGCGCCGGGAGACCTGGGAGTTGGTGCGCCGGCTCCGCGACGAGGGCACCTCCGTACTGCTCACCACGCACTACCTGGAGGAGGCGGAAGCGCTCGCCGACCGGCTCGCCATCCTGCACGAGGGACGGATCGCCGCCGAGGGCCGCGTCGACGAGGTCGTCGCCGCCCAGCCCTCGCACATCGCCTTCGAGCTGCCCGACGGGTACCACCTGGGCGATCTGCCGCCCCTCGGGCAGCTCGGCGTGAGCGGACACGACATCACCGGGCGCCTGGTCCGGCTGCGCACCGACGACCTCCAGCGGGCCGCCACCGGGCTGCTGGTGTGGGCCAGGGACACGGGTGTGGAGCTGCGCCGGCTCGACGTGCGGGGGGCCTCCCTCGAAGAGGCGTTCCTGCGGATCGCGCAGGACGCGAAGCGCGGCACGGGACAGCCGGAGAACGAGCGGACGAAGGAGATGGCGGCATGAGTACCGCGACGGTGACGACCACCCCGGCGGGGCGGCTGCGGGCGCTCGCGCGGGCCGAGCTGACGCTCCTCGGACGGAGCAAGGGTGTCCTGTTCAGCGCCGTGTTCGTCCCCCTGGTGCTGCCGTTCAGCGCCGGCATGGCACTCGACGAGAAGGCGCTCAAGGGCACCGGCCTGAGCATCGGTGTCGTCGTGCTGTCCGGGGCGATGGGCTTCTCCCTCCTCTTCGCCGTCTACAGCGCGCTCGTCAGCGTGTACGCGGCCCGGCGCGAGGAGCTGGTCCTCAAGCGGCTGCGCACCGGCGAACTGCGCGACGCCGAGATCCTCACCGGCGCTGCGCTGCCGTCCGTCGCCATCGGGCTCCTCCAGTGCGTCGTCCTCGCCGTCGCCTGCACCCTGGTGCTCGACGTGGGCGCGCCCGAAGCCCCGTACTACGCCGTCCTGGGGCTGCTGGCGGGCATCCCGCTGTGCGTCGCCCTTGCCGCGCTGACCACCGTGTTCAGCCGCAGCGTGGAGAGCGCGCAGGTCGCGGCGATGCCGATGCTGCTCGTCTCGATGCTCGGCTCGGGCACGGTCGTCCCCCTGGAGGTCATGCCCGACAAGCTGGCGTCCGTCTGCGAACTGCTGCCGCTCACCCCGGCCCTCACGCTGATCCGCGGCGGCTGGAGCGGTGAGCCGGCCGCCCAGGACGTGCTGGTCGCGCTGGTCACGGCGGTGGCCTGGATCATCCTCGCGGTGTTTGCTGTACGACGGTGGTTCCGGTGGGAGCCGCGGCGGTGAAGCGGGCAGGAGCGTAATGATGCGGATGCGGGGCCGCTGGCGCGCGCGCAGCAAGGTCGAGCGGGTCGAATGGCAGAGCCGGCTCATGCTGCGGGCGGTGAACTGGGTGTACTTCGTGGCCTGGTCGGGCCCCACGCTCGTCGGGTCCCTGCGGCACGACGCGGTCGCGGTGGCCCTGGGCGCCGCGCTGGCCGCGGTGAACCTCGCCCAGTGCGCCGTCGCCCACGTCCATCTGCGCAGCGCCCTCGACCAGTACCTCGGGCGCGGGACCGTGCCTCCCGTACAGACGCGGGTGGCGGCCGGGCTGACCGTGGCGGCGCTCGGCCTGGTCGCCGCCGTCATAGCGACGGACAGCATGCGGGACAACCTGATCGTCCTGCCGCTGCTGTTCGTGCCGATGCCGTTCGCCTGCGCCTACGTCCTGACGGTGCCGGTCCGCACGTTCCTGCGGCGCAGCGCCCTGGGCGTCGCGGCGGCGCTGGTCCTGTTCGCCGCGGTCGGCGCGGGCGTCGGCAAACTGATCGGACTCGCCGTCGTGCTGGGCATCAGCGTCCCGCTGGAGCTGCTGACCGCGCGGTGCAGCGCCTGGAACCTCTCCGTCATGTGGGAGTCCGAGCACGCGCGGGAGGTCGAGGCCCGGCTCGCCGTGGCCGAGGAGCGGCTGCGGTTCGGCCGGGACCTGCACGACGTCATGGGCCGCAATCTCTCGGTCGTCGCCCTCAAGAGCGAGCTGGCGGTCCAGCTGGCCCGCCGCGGGCGCACCGAGGACGCGGTCGCCCAGATGATCGAGGTGCAGCGCATCGCCCGGGACTCGCAGAAGGAGGTACGCGAGGTCGTACGGGGCTATCGCGAGGCCGACCTCGGGGCCGAACTGGCCGGAGCGAAAGGGGTGTTGGGCGCGGCCGGCATCGCCTGCACGGTCACCGGCTCGGCGGCGGGGCTGCCGCCCGAGGTGCAGTCCGCGCTCGGCTGGGTGGTCCGGGAGGCCACGACGAACGTGCTGCGGCACGGTGACGCGAAATCCTGCGCGGTGCGGCTCGGCGCCGGGCAGCGCGAGGTCGTCCTGACGGTGGAGAACGACGGCGCGACCGGCACGGGGGCCCGGCCCGGGCCGGATGCCGCCGGGCGGGGATCGGGGCTGGCGGGGCTGCGGGAGCGGTTGGTCGCGGTGGACGGGACGTTGGAGGCGGGTGTGGTGCGCGAGGGGGTGTTCCGGGTGACGGCATCGGTACCGGTGACTCCGTCGGGGGAGGAGGTACGGGGGATGCCGCCCGGGGAGTTTGAGGTGCAGGAGGCTCATGAGGTGCAGGAGGCTTATGGGGCGCCAGGAACGGGTCGGGCACCCGAGGCTCGTCCCCCGTCGGAGCCCACCGAGGCGCCCGTGACGGGGGTTCCGCCGAAGGCGCCCAGGACATCCGGGACGCACCCCTCGTCGGAGGCACATGCCGGGCCCGGTGTCCGTGCCGCCCACGGCGGGCCTCGGGGCGGGGAGGGCAGATGACGCTGCGTGTGCTGCTCGCCGATGACGAGCACCTCATCCGCGGGGCTCTTGCCGCCCTGCTCGCGCTCGAGGAGGATCTCGTCGTCGTCGCCGAGGCCGCGACCGGGCCCGAGGCGCTCGCCATGGCGCGGGCGCACGCGCCCGATGTCGCCGTGCTCGACCTGCAGATGCCGGGCGCGGACGGTGTGAGTGTCGCCACAAGGCTCCGCGCCGAACTGCCCGGCTGCCGGACCATGATCGTCACCAGCCACGGCCGCCCGGGCCACTTGAAGCGGGCGCTCGCGGCCGGCGTACGAGGCTTCGTACCGAAGACCGTGAGCGCGCAGCGGCTCGCCGAGATCATCAGGACCGTGCACGCCGGAAACCGCTACGTGGACCCGGAGTTGGCGGCCGACGCGATCTCCGCCGGGGATTCGCCGCTGACCGCGCGCGAGGCGGAGGTCCTGGAGTTCGCCGCCGACGGGGCGCCGGTGGCGGAGATCGCCGAACGGGCCGCCCTGTCGCAGGGCACCGTGCGGAACTATCTGTCGTCGGCCGTGTCCAAGCTCGGCGCCGAGAACCGGCACACGGCGGTGCGGATCGCACGCGAGCGAGGTTGGGTATAGTAGGCGTCGCGCTTCGGCGCACGGAGCACCGCGCAAGCGGCGCTTTGCGAACGTAGCTCAGTTGGTAGAGCGCAACCTTGCCAAGGTTGAGGTCGCCGGTTCGAACCCGGTCGTTCGCTCCCCCCCGGCGCGAGCCCCCGGCCCCCCGCCCCCAGCGC
>NZ_JBEXOS010000033.1:0-85976 GCF_040611655.1 Streptomyces sp. NPDC006552 | reverse complement strand
GGCGCGCCGCAGCGTGAGCCCCTCACCCTGCTCGTCGAATCCTCCGTCCCCCCGCCCCGCATGATCGTCTTCGGCGCGATCGACTTCCGCAAGGAGGAGCGGGCCCGCTCCCAGACCAGGCGGACCGACAAGAGGTCCTCCAGCTGCTCCTCGCGGGCCTGGGCGGCCACGAACAGCAGCTCGTCACCGGCCTCCAGGGAGTCCTCCTGGCTGGGGGCCAGGACGCGGGTGCCGCGGATGATCGTGACCAGGGACGTGTCCTGCGGCCACTGGACGTCACCGACCCGCGTGCCGGCCAGGGCCGACTCCGGCGGGAGCGTCAGCTCGACCAGGTTCGCGTCACCGTGGCTGAAGCGCAGGAGGCGGACCAGGTCGCCCACGCTCACCGCCTCCTCGACCAGCGCCGACATCAGGCGCGGGGTGGAGACGGCGACGTCCACGCCCCACGACTCGTTGAACAGCCACTCGTTCTTCGGGTTGTTGACGCGGGCGACCACCCGCGGCACCCCGTACTCGGTCTTCGCGAGCAGGGAGACGACGAGGTTCACCTTGTCGTCTCCGGTTGCCGCGATCACCACGTTGCAGCGCTGCAGCGCCGCCTCGTCGAGCGAGGTGATCTCGCAGGCGTCGGCGAGCAGCCACTCCGCCTGCGGGACGCGCTCGACCGAGATGGCCGTCGGCGCCTTGTCGACGAGGAGGACCTCGTGACCGTTCTCCAGCAGTTCGCCCGCGATCGAGCGGCCGACCGCCCCCGCTCCGGCAATGGCGACCCTCATCACTGACCGCCTTCCTCGGGGCCTTCGGCGAACGCCGCCTCGACCTTCTCGACCTCGTCCGTGCGCATCATCACGTGCACGAGGTCGCCCTCCTGCAGCACCGTCTGCGAGGTCGGCAGGATCGCCTCACCGAGCCGGGTGAGGAACGCCACGCGCACCCCCGTCTCCTCCTGGAGCCGGCTGATCTTCTGGCCCACCCACGAGTCCGAGGTGTGCACCTCGGCGAGCTGGACGCCCCCGGTGGGGTCGCGCCACAGCGGCTCCGCGCCGGACGGCAGCAGCCGGCGCAGCATCTGGTCGGCGGTCCAGCGGACCGTGGCGACCGTCGGGATGCCCAGCCGCTGGTAGACCTCGGCGCGGCGGGGGTCGTAGATCCGCGCCGCCACGTTCTCGATGCCGAACATCTCGCGGGCCACGCGGGCGGCGATGATGTTCGAGTTGTCACCGCTGGAGACGGCGGCGAAGGCGCCCGCCTCCTCGATACCGGCCTCGCGCAGGGTGTCCTGGTCGAAACCGACCCCCGTGACGCGCCGGCCGCCGAAGCCGGAGCCCAGACGGCGGAAAGCCGTGGGGTCCTGGTCGACCACGGCGACCGTGTGGCCCTGCTGCTCCAGGGTCTGGGCGAGCTGGGACCCCACTCGGCCACAGCCCATGATCACGATATGCACGGACCTACCCCGCACTCCTCATAGGCCTACTGACCTGCGTACACGTCCTGCTCATGGCTCTCTCTCGCGGATCGGTCCAGCCGGTGCGGCCTGCTCTGCGACGCGATGCGGAACTCTTCCCGGCTCGCGCTCGGGACCACCGTATCGGCAATGCGCGCCGAGTCCGCCCCCGCGTCGGCCCCCGGATCGGCCCGCCGCGGCCGCCGCCGCCGGCCGCTCCCGCGGCGGGTCCGTCCCCGATTCGGGGTGGTGGGTGGGCGGTCCCGCGTTCGAACGCTTACGATCCTCTGCGTGTCCAAACTGACCGACGTGCCCAAACGGATCTTGATCGGGCGCGCACTGCGCAGTGACCGGCTGGGAGAAACGCTCCTGCCGAAGCGCATCGCACTCCCCGTTTTCGCTTCCGACCCGCTCTCCTCCGTGGCGTACGCGCCGGGTGAGGTCCTGCTGGTCCTCTCCATCGCGGGCGTGTCGGCCTACCACTTCAGCCCCTGGATCGCGGTCGCGGTCGTCGTGCTGATGTTCACGGTCGTCGCCTCCTACCGGCAGAACGTGCACGCCTATCCCAGCGGCGGCGGCGACTACGAGGTGGCCACCACCAACCTCGGCCCGAAGGCCGGGCTCACCGTCGCCAGCGCCCTGCTCGTCGACTACGTCCTGACCGTCGCCGTCTCCATCGCCTCCGGCATCGAGAACCTCGGCTCCGCGGTCCCCTTCGTGGTCGAGCACAAGGTGCTCTGCGCCTGCGCCGTCATCGTCCTGCTGACCCTGATGAACCTGCGCGGCGTGAAGGAGTCCGGGAAGCTCTTCGCCATCCCGACCTACGTCTTCGTCGCGGGCGTCTTCATCATGATCGCCTGGGGCGCCTTCCGCGGAATCGTCCTCGGCGACGCCATGAAGGCACCCACCTCCGGCTACCACATCAAGGCCGAGCACCAGGGGCTCGCGGGCTTCGCGCTCGTCTTCCTGCTGCTGCGCGCCTTCTCCTCCGGCTGTGCGGCGCTCACCGGCGTCGAGGCGATCTCCAACGGTGTACCGGCGTTCCGCAAGCCCAAGTCGAAGAACGCGGCGTCCACGCTCGCGCTGATGGGCGCGCTCGCCGTGACCATGTTCTGCGGCATCATCGCGCTCGCCATGGTCACCAAGGTGCGGATGGCGGAGCACCCCGCGACGGACCTGATCCACAACGGCGTCGCGGTCGGTTCCGGCTACGTCCAGAACCCGGTGATCTCCCAGGTCGCCGAAGCCGTCTTCGGCAAGGGCAGCTTCCTGTTCATCATCCTCGCGGCGGCCACGGCCCTCGTCCTCTTCCTCGCCGCGAACACGGCCTACAACGGCTTCCCGCTGCTCGGCTCGATCCTCGCGCAGGACCGCTACCTGCCGCGCCAGCTGCACACCCGCGGCGACCGCCTCGCGTTCTCCAACGGCATCGTGCTCCTGGCCGGCGCCGCCATGCTCCTGGTCGTCATCTACGGCGCCGACTCGACCCGCCTGATCCAGCTCTACATCGTCGGCGTGTTCGTGTCCTTCACGCTCAGCCAGACCGGCATGGTCCGGCACTGGAACCGCCACCTGCGCGCGGAGCGGGACGCGGACAAGCGGCGCCACATGATCCGCTCCCGGGCGATCAACACGTTCGGCGCCTTCTTCACCGGCCTGGTCCTCGTGGTCGTCCTGGTCACGAAGTTCACGCACGGCGCCTGGGTCGCCCTGCTCGGCATGTGCATCTTCTACGCGACGATGACCGCGATCCGTAAGCACTACGACCGGGTCGCCGAGGAGATCGCCGCGCCGGAGACCCCCTCCGACGACAGCGTGCGCCCGTCCCGCGTCCACTCCATCGTCCTCGTCTCGAAGATCCACCGCCCCACCCTGCGGGCCCTGGCCTACGCCCGGCTGATGCGCTCGGACTCGCTCGAAGCGCTGAGCGTGAACGTCGACCCGGCCGAGACGAAGGCGCTGCGCGCGGAGTGGGAGCGGCGCGGCATCGACGTCCCCCTGAAGGTCCTCGACTCGCCCTACCGGGAGATCACCCGGCCGGTCATCGAGTACGTGAAGAGCCTGCGCCGGGAGTCGCCGCGCGACGCCGTCAGCGTGATCATCCCCGAGTACGTGGTCGGCCACTGGTACGAGCACCTGCTGCACAACCAGAGCGCGCTGCGGCTCAAGGGCCGGCTGCTGTTCACCCCGGGGATCATGGTGACGTCCGTCCCGTACCAGCTGGAGTCCTCCGAGGCCGCCAAGAAGCGGGCCCGCAGGCGCTCCGAATGGAGCGCGCCGGGTGCGGTGCGCCGCGGACCGGTGGAGAAGCGCCCGAAGGAGCCGAGCCACAAGTAGCGCTTCTTGTGAAGGTCGGCTCGTGGTGAGCGGCCGGGTGACAGCCACGTAGACTGGTGGGCTGTTGTCCGGCCGCTCACGCATGTGGCCGTTTCCCCCCTGAGGTACTGGAGCCCCCGCCATGCAGGCAGAAGAGAAGACGTCACTGGTGGGGGAGGAGTACGAGGTCGAGGTCGGGCCCGTCGCGCACGGCGGTCACTGCATCGCGCGCACGTCCGAGGGCCAGGTGCTCTTCGTCCGGCACACACTGCCCGGCGAACGGGTCGTGGCGCGGGTGACGTCCGGCGACGAGGGCGACCGCTTCCTGCGGGCCGACGCCGTGCGCGTCCTGGAGGCGTCCAAGGACCGCGTCGAGGCGCCCTGCCCGTACGCGGGCCCCGGCCGCTGCGGCGGCTGCGACTGGCAGCACGCGAAGCCGGGCGCACAGCGCCGCCTCAAGGGCGACGTCATCGCCGAGCAGCTCCAGCGGCTCGCGGGCCTCACCCCCGAGGAGGCCGGCTGGGACGGCACGGTGATGCCGGCCGAGGGCGACAAGCTGCCGCCGGGCCAGGTGCCGCAGTGGCGTACGCGGATGCAGTACGCGGTCGACGAGGACGGCAACGCCGGACTGCGCCGCCACCGCTCGCACGAGGTCGAGCCGATCGAGTTCTGCATGATCGCCGCGGAGGGCGTCTCCGAGCTGGGGATCGAGAAGCGGGACTGGTCGGGCATGGAGTCCGTCGACGCGATCGCGGCGACCGGCTCCCAGGACCGCATGGTGATCCTGGAGCCGAAGCCCGGCGCCCGGCTGCCCCTGGTCGAGCTGGACAAGCCGGTCTCCGTCATGCGCGTCGAGGAGAAGGACGGCGGCGTTCACCGCGTCCACGGCCGCGCCTTCGTCCGCGAGCGTGCCGACGACCGTACGTACCGGGTCGGCAGCGGCGGCTTCTGGCAGGTCCACCCGCAGGCGGCGCAGACGCTGATGCGCGCCGTGATGCAGGGCCTGCTCCCGCGCAAGGGCGACACGGCGCTCGACCTCTACTGCGGGGTCGGCCTCTTCGCGGGCGCGCTCGCGGACCGCGTCGGGGAGAAGGGCGCGGTGCTCGGCATCGAGTCCGGCAAGCGCGCGGTGGAGGACGCCCGGCACAACCTCGCGGCGTTCGACCGGGTCCGCATCGAGCAGGGCAAGGTCGACGTGGCCCTGCCCCGCACCGGCATCACCGAGGCCGACCTCATCGTCCTGGACCCGCCGCGCGCGGGCGCGGGCAAGAAGACGGTGGCGCACCTCGCGACGCTCGGGGCACGGCGGATCGCGTATGTGGCGTGCGATCCGGCGGCGCTGGCGCGGGATCTGGGGTATTTCCGGGAGGGGGGTTATCGGGTGCGGTCGCTTCGGGCGTTCGATCTGTTTCCGATGACGCATCATGTGGAGTGCGTGGCGATTTTGGAGCCGGTGAAGAAAGACGCCTGAGCTGGGGGGGGCTGTGCGTGCACCTTGTGTGCGGTGCGGGCGCTACGGGCGATGTCCAAACGCTGGGATGGCGCTCGTGCCCATCCGTCGCGCCGGGCCGACCGATGCGAGGCTCGGGGTCGCCCCGGTACCCGGAAGTAGTGGCGCGCGCCTGCGCTGAGCGGGCCGCGGACGCGTCCGGCGGCCCGCTCATGTCAGGTGTCGGTGGTGCCTCAGCGGTGGACGTTGACCTTCACGACCGGGGAGGTGGCGCCGCCGCCGACGATGCGCAGGGAGTTCTGGCCGATCAGGCCGAGCTTGACGCGCAGGTTGTAGGCGCCGTTGTGGTTGGTGGTCATGGTGATGGGCAGCGCCACCCAGCGCTTGCCCTGCATCTGCTGGAGTGTCATGCGGGTGCCCGCGCGCAGGTGCTGCGTGGTGCCGTAGACGCGGAACTGCTGCCACGCCCGTACGCTGCCGGCGGTCGCCTTCGCGCTGATCGAGGGGCGCGCGGCCTGGACCGTAGAGACGGGCGGGGCCGAGATCGCTGCGGACGCGGGGCCGGCCAGCACCGCCAGGGCGGAGAGGGCGGCTGCGGACGCGTACTTCATGCGGTTCATGTGGTTCATGTAGTTCAACTCGCTGTTCTTGTGCGGTGGTTGCCGGAGCTGCGGAGGTTGTGGGCGCCGTAGGCGCGCTCAAAACCTACGCAAATCGGGTAGTCCGCCCGCGACAGCAACACGCGTGACCCCGCGAATGCCCCGCGCTTTCCGTCCGGAGAGTCTTCGTTCGGCCCTGCCGCGCTGTCCCACCTGGGGGTGAACTCGCTCAGGATTCGTCCGGTCGTGGCGGCCTGCGTCTCGCCGGGGCGCACAACGACTCCGGCCGGAAAAGGCAGGGGCCCGGCCCCGGTCCCGGTCGGGGCGACTCCCCGCGGTGAGAGGTGCGGGTTGCGTAGGGTCTTGGGGGCGGCCGCGTATGAGGGGGAGCGTATGAGTGAGCAGCCGGTGTTCGTGCTGGGGCGGGAGTTGCAGTCGCTGGAGCTCGCGGAGTTCGCGACGGAGGCGGAGTTCCAGGAGCTGCTCGCGCGCCATCCCCGGGTGCTGGATTTCGGGGCGCTGGCCGACGGCCGGCCGCTGCGGCTGGTGCTGGTGGCGCGGGAGATGAGGGTGCCGTCGAGCGCGGAGGGCGGGGCGGCGTACTGGCTGGACCATCTCTTCGTCGACGCCGACGGTGTGCCGACTCTGGTGGAGGTCAAGCGGGCCACCGACACCCGAATTCGGCGTGAGGTCGTGGGTCAGATGCTGGACTACGCGGCGAACGCCGCCCGTTACTGGCCCGCCGCCCTCTTGCAGCGTTCCTTCGAGGACTCCTGCCTCCAGGGCGGGCGCGCACTGGAGGAGGTGTACGGGGAGCTTCTGGGCGAGCGTTCCGCGGACGAGTTCTGGACGACGGTCGAGGAACGTCTGGCCGCCGGGCAGATGCGGCTGTTGTTCGTCGCCGACCGGATTCCGCTGGAACTGCGGGCGATCGTCGAGTTCCTGAACCGGCAGCTGAGGCAGACGGATGTGTACGCGGTCGAGCTGACCCAGTACCGGGGCGGCGGAGACCTCCGGGTCCTCGTCCCGCGCATCCACGGGGAGGTCGCCACGGCGGCCAAGTCCCCCGCCGGCCGCCGCACCGCACAGCGGACCACACGGGCCGACATGGAAGCGGTGATCGGGTCCCGCCCGGATCCGGAGGTACGGCGGACCGCCGCCGCTCTGCTGGGTCACGCGGCGGCCCACGGGCGGCCGGAGGGCGGAACGGCCAAGTACCGGAGCATGTCCGCCTATTACCCGGTGGCCGGGCGGCAGGTGCCGGTCTGGACCCTGTCCTTGCAGGAGGGCCCCGTGCGCGACGACCTGTCCTTCGCCTTCGGGTCGATCACGCACCATCTGGGCCCCGAGGGTGCTGCGGCCTTCGCGGCTTCCCTGCCCGCCCTGCCTGAGCTGGCGGACAAGCTGGAGGCACTGCCGGCCAAGGGATACAACGCCTGGCCGTCGGTCTCCTTGGCGTCCCTCGCCGCCGAACCCGACGCCCTGGAACGGATCCTGTCCGCGATCCAGTCCCTCATGGTCATGGGGTCATGTGGCGCTCCTTCATAGCGTCACGTCCGCTCACCACCACGTGGTCGCCAGCCACATCGTCACCGCCGCCGTCACGACGAGCCCGAGGTTGAGGACGACCTTGCGGTCCGCCATGCGCAGGTGGACCCCGATCGCGGCGCCTTGCAGGACCGTGAAGCCGACGGCCGCCGCGAACGCCAGCCAGGGCGCTGTGCCGGTCAGGGGTGGCAGGATCAGGCCGAGCGCACCGAGTACCTCGACGGTTCCGATCGCCCTGACGGACGGCATCGGCATGGAGTCCACCCAGGCCATCATCGGCCGGAGCCGGTCGCGGCTGCGGATCAGTTTCACTCCGCCCCCGTAGAAGTAGAAGAGGGCGAGCAGACCGGCGACGATCCAGTAGGCGACGTTCACGGAGTTCCTTTCGAGGCCGAGGCCGGGAGCGGTGCAACCGTTCTTCGTTTCCCGGTCGCTCCCTCCTCGATTGCACGGCCGCGGCCGTCGCCGTGTCCAAGACTCATCGCGGAGAGGCGATACCCGGCGGGTATCGTCGCAGGATGGAGCTGCGGACCCTGCGTTATTTCGTGGCCGTCGCCGAGGAACTGCACTTCGGTCGCGCCGCCACCCGGCTGCACATGACGCAGCCGCCGCTGAGCCGGGCGGTCCGGCGGCTGGAGGCGGACGTCGGCGCCGTGCTGTTCGAGCGGGCGCCCTCCGGTGTCTCGCTCACCACAGCGGGCGAGGTGCTGCTCGCCGAGGCGCGCGACCTGCTCGACCAGGCCGAGCTGCTGCGCGAACGTGTCGCCGCCGCGGCCGGCTCCGCCTCTCTCACCGTCGGTCTGCTCGGTGACAGCACCGACGCCGATGTGCGCCGGGTGGCCGACGCCTACCGGCTGCGTCACCCGCACGTCGAGGTGCGCATCCGCGAGACCGGCCTGGCCGATCCGACCTGCGGACTGCACGCCGGGCTGGTCGATATCGCCCTGACCCGCGCGCCGTTCGACCCGACCGGGCTGACCGTACGGGAGTTGCGCGCCGACCCGGTGGGGGCGCTGCTGCGCGCCGACGATCCGCTGGCCGGCCGGGACGCGCTGCACCTGGCGGAGCTGGCGGACCGGCGCTGGTTCGTCTTCCCGGACGGCACCGATCCGCTCTGGCAGGCGTACTGGAGCGGGGGTGAGGTTCGCGAGGGGCCGGTGGTGCGGGCGGTGCAGGAGTGCCGGCAGGCCGTGCTCTGGAACGGGACCGTCGGCATGACGCTCCTGGCCCACGCGCCGGGGACCGGGCTCGCCGTGGTGCCGGTGGCCGACATGGAACCGAGCCGTGCGGTGGTGGCCTGGCGGGAGGGGGAGAACAACCCGCTGGTGCGGTCGTTCGCCGCGGTCGCGGGCGTCGCGTATGCCGGTGGCGGGGGTGGCTCCTGACTGCCGGTGGGGGGGGCGGGTGCGCCGGCCGGCGTCGAAGTCCCGGTCTGTCGACGGCGGGTGGCCCTCGGGCGCGTCTCCCGACGGGCTGCGTCAGCAGCCGCCGCCCCCGCCAACGCAACGGGTCGCCGCCGACCCGCCCCCGCCTACAGCGCCGGCCGCCCCCACTCCTGATCCCCGATGACGGACAGCAGCCGCAGCTTCTCGTGGCTCTCGGTGCCAGGGGTGGCCGTGTAGACGATCAGCAGGTGCGACTGGTGCGGGTCCACGAGGGTCTGGCAGGTCAGGTCCAGTGCGCCGACCTCGGGGTGGACGAAGTGCTTCACCTCGCTCGGGCGGATGCCGATCTCGTGTGCCGCCCACACCTCGCGGAACTCCTCGCTGCGCGCCAGCAGCAGATCGGCGAGGCGGGCCGCGCGGGAACCGGGGCCCCGCAGCGTGACCGCCCCGCGCAGACCCGAGGCGAACATGCGGCTGAGGAAGGCGTGGTCCTCGGGTGCGTAGCGCCGGCGGGTGGCGGGGTCGGTGAACCAGCGGTAGCCGATGCTGCGGGCCGGTCCGGTGTACGCGGTCAGGTCGCCGGTGAGCGCGACGCCCGGCGGGGTCTGCCGCAGCGTCTCGCCGAGTTCGGTGACGATCTCCGCGGGCGTGTCCCGCAGGCGGTCGAGGATGCGCAGCAGGCCCGGGCCGATGTGTTCGCTGTCCGCACCCCGCGGGGGCGGGTGGTGCCCGGCGAGCCGGAACAGGTGGTCGCGCTCGTCGAGGGAGAGGTGGAGCCCCTGCGCGATGGAGGCGAGCATCTGTTCGGACGGCTGGGGTCCGCGCTCGCGTTCGAGCCGCGCGTAGTAGTCGGCCGACATGTGGCACAGAGCGGCGACCTCCTCCCGCCGCAGCCCGCTCGTCCTGCGGCGGCTGCCGCGCGGCAGACCGACGTCCTCGGGCTGCAACGACTCCCGGCGCCGCCGCAGGAACGCCGCGAGACCTGCCCGGTCGATCACCATCCGCGCCTCCTTCGACGCCCCTTTCTACCCTCCCCGCCTCACCGCAGCCACGGACCGCTGATCCCCCCTTCGTCCGTTGCCGCCGCTCCCGCGGTGGCCGACGCTGGGTGGTGCCCCGCCGTCCGACCCGAGCCAGGAGCCGTCCCATGCCCCGCGCATCCCTCGACATCACCGTCCCCGACCTGTCCGGCAGGCGCGCCGTCGTCACCGGGGCCAGCGACGGTCTCGGGCTCGGCATCGCCACGCGGCTCGCCGCCGCCGGGGCCGAGGTGCTGCTGCCCGTCCGCAACACGCGCAAGGGCGAGGCCGCCCTCACCACGATCCGCCGGGCCGTGCCCGGCGCGGACGTGGCACTGCGGACGCTGGACCTGTCCTCGCTCGCCTCCGTCGAAACCCTGGGCGCGGCCCTGCGCGAGGAGGACCGGCCGATCCACCTCCTCGTCAACAACGCCGGCGTGATGACCCCGCCGCACCGGCAGACGACCGCCGACGGGTTCGAGCTGCAGTTCGGCACCAACCACCTCGGTCACGCCGCCCTCGTCGCCCACCTGCTGCCCCTGCTGCGCGCCGGCCGCGCCCGGATCACCTCGCAGGTCAGCGTGGCCGCGAACCAGCACGCCATCCACTGGTCCGACCTGAACTGGGACCACTCCTACGACGGCATGAAGGCCTACAGCCAGTCGAAGATCGCCCTGGGCCTCTTCGGCCTCGAACTCCACCGGCGCAGCCGCGCCCACGGCTGGGGCATCACCAGCAACCTCTGCCACCCCGGCGTCGCCCCGACCAGCCTGCTCGCCGCCCGTCCCGAGGTCGGCCGCGCCCAGCACACCCGGGGCTTCCGCGTCATCCGGGCCCTGTCGTCCCGCGGCCTCCTCCTCGGCACGGTCCGGTCCGCGGGGCTCCCCGCGCTCTACGCCACGACGTCGCCCGAGGCGCGGGGCGGCGGCTTCTACGGTCCGCGCGGCCTCGGCCACCTGGGCGGCCCGCCGGGCGAGCAGAGGCTCTACTCCCGCCTGCGCGACGTGGAGGAGGCGGAGCGCGTGTGGCAGGTGACGCAGGAGCTGACGAAGGTGCCCTTCCCGGAGTAGGTCCGCCCCCGAAGGACGAAGGTGCCCCTCCCGGCACAGCCGCACCCCGCCCCCGTCCGAGTGCGCCGCGGCCCGAACGACGGGAAAGTGAGAGACGGCGTCCACCAGGCCGTCCACCGGGGCGTCCACCAGTGCGTGACGTCCTTCATCAGGGGGCCGGAACCGAAGGAGCGTACGGTCGTGGCGAAGGGCAAGAAGCTCAGCAAGGGTGACAAGGTCTCCTGGAGCAGTCATGGGCAGACCGTTCCGGGGACCGTGAAGAAGAAGATCACCGGGCGGGCCGAGGTGGCGGGACGTACCGTCGACGCCTCGAAGGACGAGCCGCAGTACGAGGTCGAGAGCGACAAGTCCGGCCGCAACGCCGTCCACAAGCCCGAATCCCTGCGCAAGAAGAAGAACAGCGGCTCATGAGCGGGAAGAGCGACGACGAACGGCAGGACACCGTCGAGGAGTTCGGCGCGGTGGTCAACATGACACCCGCCGCCCTCAAGAAGTGGCTGGACACGGACGACTCCAAGAGCGTCGGCCAGTCGGACGGCGACGGCGAGAGCGTCGGGCACGCCTCCGGACGGCGCATCGTCTCCCTCCTGGAGAAGAAGAAGGCCGACCTCACCGACGACGACATCGCCCACATGCGCAAGGTCGTCGGCTACGTCCACCGCCATCTCGAGCAGCGGCCGTCGGGCGACGTCACGCGGACGCGGTGGCGGTACTCGCTGATGAACTGGGGCCACGACCCCGAGAAGTGACTTGGCCGCCGGGGCAACCGGCCGGCCGGTCCGGTCGGTCAGGAACGGAGAAGCCCTCCGGCCCCGGCCCGCCCTAGCGTTGCGGGCATGGACCTCACCATCCACCTCACCTTCCTCCCGCACGACGACCCGGCGGCCTCGCTCGCCTTCTACCGGGACCTCCTCGGCTTCGAGGTGCGCGACGACGTCGGCTACGACGGGAAGCGGTGGCTCACCGTCGGGCCCGTCGGGCAGCCGCGGACGGCCATCGTGCTGGAGCCGCCGGCCATGGAGCCGGGGCTGACCGAGGACGAGCGGCGCACCATCCTCGGGATGATGGCGGGAGGCACCTACGCCCGGATCACCCTCGCCACCACCGACCTCGACGACACCTTCGAGCGGGTGCTGGCCGGCGGCGCCGAAGTCGTGCAGGAGCCGATCGCGCAGCCGTACGGCGTGCGGGACTGCGCCTTCCGCGACCCCGCGGGCAACCTGGTCCGCTTCACCGAGCTGAACTGACCCCGCACGCCCGCCCCTCCGGTAATACTGCTGCTCGCAGCCGGGTGCCCGACGTATGGAGACATGATGACCAAGGCCAGCAGGACCGGTACCGCGGCGGAGCGGCACATCGCCGACAGCCACGATCTGATCCGGGTGTACGGCGCCCGGGAGAACAACCTCAAGGACGTCAGCGTCGAGCTGCCCAAGCGGCGGCTCACCGTCTTCACCGGTGTCTCCGGATCGGGCAAGAGCTCTCTGGTCTTCCACACGATCGCCGCCGAGTCGCAGCGGCTGATCAACGAGACGTACAGCGCCTTCGTACAGGGCTTCATGCCGACGCTCGCCCGGCCCGAGGTCGACGTGCTGGACGGGCTGACGACCGTGATCACCGTCGACCAGCAGCGGCTCGGCGCTGACCCGCGCTCCACGGTCGGCACGGCGACGGACGCCAACGCGATGCTGCGCATCCTCTTCAGCCGGCTCGGCACGCCGCACATCGGCTCGCCCAAGGCGTTCTCCTTCAACGTCGCCTCGATCAGCGGCGCCGGCGCGGTCACCGTCAAGCGCGGCGGCCAGGACGTGAAGGAGCGGCGCAGCTTCAGCATCACCGGCGGCATGTGCCCGCGCTGCGAGGGCCGGGGGGCGGTCACCGACATCGATCTGACCGCGCTGTACGACGAGACCAAGTCGCTCAACGAGGGCGCCCTGACCATTCCCGGGTACAGCATGGACGGCTGGTACGGGCGCATCTTCAGCGGCTGCGGGTTCTTCGACCCGGACAAGCCGATCGCCCGGTTCACCAAGCGGCAGCTGCACGACCTGCTGTACAAGGAGCCGACGAAGATCAAGGTCGACGGGATCAACCTCACGTACGAGGGCCTGATCCCCAAGCTCCAGAAGTCGATGCTCTCCAAGGACGTCGACTCGTTGCAACCGCACATCCGGGCGTTCGTGGAGCGGGCCGTCACCTTCAGCGTCTGCCCGGAGTGCGACGGCACGCGGCTCAGCGAAGGCGCCCGGTCCTCGAAGATCGAGGGGATCTCCATCGCCGACGCCTGCGCGATGGAGATCCGGGACCTGGCCGCGTGGGTGCGGGGACTGGCGGAGCCGTCGGTGGCGCCGCTGCTCGACTCGCTGCGCCAGACCCTGGAGTCGTTCGTGGAGATCGGCCTCGGCTACCTCTCGCTCGACCGGCCCGCCGGCACCCTCTCCGGCGGTGAGGCGCAGCGCGTCAAGATGATCCGCCACCTCGGGTCGTCGCTCACCGACACGACGTACGTCTTCGACGAGCCGACCACCGGCCTGCACCCGCACGACATCCAGCGGATGAACGAGCTGCTCCTGCGGTTGCGGGACAAGGGCAACACCGTGCTCGTCGTCGAGCACAAGCCCGAGATGATTGCGATCGCCGACCATGTGGTGGACCTCGGGCCCGGTGCCGGCGCGGGCGGCGGCCGCGTCTGCTTCGAGGGCACTGTCGACGGGCTGCGCGCCTCCGACACCGTCACCGGGCGGCACTTCGACGACCGCTCCGCCCTGAAGGAGGAGGTGCGCAAGCCGACCGGCGCGCTGGAGATCCGCGGCGCCTCGACGCACAACCTCCAAGGCGTCGATGTCGACATCCCGCTCGGGGTGCTGACCGTCGTGACCGGGGTCGCCGGGTCCGGCAAGAGTTCGCTGGTGCACGGTTCGCTCCCGGCCGGCGAGGGTGTCGTCTCGGTCGACCAGTCGGGCATCCGGGGTTCGCGGCGCAGCAACCCGGCGACCTACACCGGCCTGCTCGAACCGGTCCGCAAGGCGTTCGCGAAGGCCAACGGTGTGAAGCCCGCCCTGTTCAGCGCCAACTCCGAGGGCGCCTGCCCCACCTGCAAGGGCGTCGGCGTCGTCTACACCGACCTGGCGATGATGGCGGGCGTGGCGACGACCTGCGAGGAGTGCGACGGCAAGCGGTTCGACGCCTCCGTGCTCGAGTACCGCTTCGGCGGCCGTGACATCAGCGAGGTGCTCGCCATGCCGGTGGCCGAGGCCGAGGAGTTCTTCGGCGCGGGCGACGCGCGGACGCCGGCCGCGCACAAGATCCTGGAACGGCTGAAGGACGTCGGGCTCGGCTACCTCACCCTGGGCCAGCCGCTCACCACGCTCTCCGGCGGCGAGCGCCAGCGCCTCAAGCTGGCCACGCACCTGGGGGAGAAGGGCGGCGTGTACGTCCTCGACGAGCCGACGGCCGGGCTGCACCTCGCCGACGTCGAGCAGTTGCTCGCGCTGCTCGACCGGCTCGTCGACGCCGGCAAGTCGGTGATCGTGGTCGAGCACCACCAGGCCGTCATGGCGCACGCCGACTGGATCATCGACCTCGGTCCCGGCGCGGGCCACGACGGCGGCAAGGTCGTTTTCGAGGGCACCCCCGCCGACCTCGTCGCCCACCGCGAGACCCTCACCGGGGAGCACCTCGCGCGCTACGTCGGCGCCTGACCCCGGCGCCAACACCCCGGACGACAGCGATACGCGTGTGGCCCGTCCCGCCCGGGGCGGGCCACACGGCACACGGGGCCGCGCGCCCGAGCCCACCCGCTCCAGGCCCCCGGGGGCCGTGCACCGCCCCCCACCCGTATGAGACGCGTCAAAGCGGCGTACGACCCCGTATGAGAGCCGTCAACAGGGACCGGAACCGGCCGTGGCCGGGGGTTTCCTCGATGTGTCCGGACACACCGAGCGTCGCGTCCGGCACCGCACACCCGTCCCTGTCCCTTTCGCCTCTCATCCGGGAGCTCACGATGGCCGATCTGGCCTTCGTCGTCACCACGATCGCGGTCTTCGCGCTGGTGGCCCTCGTCGCCAAGGGGGTGACCAAGCTGTGACCGCCGAACACGTCGTCGGGCTCGTCGTGGCCGTCGCCCTGCTGGGCTATCTCGTCCTCGCCCTCATCCACCCGGAGAGGTTCTGAGCGCCGACATGAGCCCCGTCCTCGCCGGAGTCCTCCAGTTCCTCGCCCTGTGCGCGGCGCTGGCTCTGGCCTACCGTCCCCTCGGCGACCACATGGCCCGGGTCTACTCCTCCGTCAAGCACCTGCGGGTGGAGAAGTGGATCTACCGGGGCATCGGCGCCGACCCGGACACCGCGATGCGCTGGCCCGCCTACCTGCGCGGCGTCCTCGCCTTCTCCGCCGTCGGCGTCCTCTTCCTCTACGCGCTGCAGCGCCTCCAAGGCTCGCTGCCCGGCTCGCTCGGCTTCCGGTCGATCGATCCCGACCAGGCGTTCAACACGGCCGCGTCCTTCGTCGCCAACACCAACTGGCAGTCGTACGCGGGCGAGCAGGCCATGGGCCACGTCGTGCAGACCGGCGGCCTCGCCGTGCAGAACTTCGTCTCGGCGGCCGTCGGGATCGCCGTGGCCGTCGCGCTCGTCCGCGGCTTCGCCCGCGCCCGCACCGGTGAACTGGGCAACTTCTGGGCCGACCTGGTCCGGGGCGTCGTCCGGATCCTGCTCCCGATCGCCGTGCTCGCCGCGCTCGTCCTGGTCGCCTGCGGCGCGATCCAGAACTTCGCCGGCATCCACGACGTCGGCCAGTTCACCGGCGGCAGCCAGCAGTGGAACGGCGGCGCGGTCGCCTCCCAGGAAGCCATCAAGGAGCTGGGCACCAACGGCGGCGGCTACTTCAACGCCAACTCCGCTCACCCCTTCGAGAACCCGAACGGCTTCACCAACCTCTTCGAGGTCTTCCTCATCCTCGTCATCCCCTTCGCGCTGACCCGCACCTTCGGCCGCATGGTCGGCTCGCTCCGGCAGGGGTACGCGATCCTCGCCACGATGGCGACGATCTGGGTCGTCTTCACCGGCCTGATGATGTGGACCGAGTCCGCCCACCACGGGCCCGCGTTCGAGCTGGCGGGCGGCGCCATGGAAGGCAAGGAGAATCGTTTCGGCATCGCCGGCTCCTCGATCTTCGCGGTCGCCACGACGCTCACCTCGACCGGTGCCGTCAACTCCTTCCACTCCTCCTTCACCGGCCTCGGTGGCGGCATCACCCTGCTGGGCATGCAGCTCGGCGAGATCGCGCCCGGCGGCACCGGCTCCGGCCTCTACGGCATGCTGATCATGGCGGTCATCGCGGTGTTCCTCGCCGGTCTGATGGTCGGCCGCACGCCCGAGTACCTGGGCAAGAAGATCGGCACCCGCGAGATCACGTTCGCGGCCTGCTACATCCTGATCACACCGGCCCTCGTACTGACCTTCACGGCCCTCTCGACGGCTCTGCCGACGCCGGGGAACTCGATGCTCAACGGCGGCGCGCACGGCTTCTCCGAGATCCTCTACGCCTTCACCTCCGGCGCCAACAACAACGGTTCGGCCTTCGCGGGGCTGAGCGCCGACACCGACTGGTTCAACACCACGACGGGCCTCGCGATGCTCCTCGGCCGGTTCCTGCCGATGGTCTTCGTCCTCGCGCTCGCCGGTTCGCTGGCCGGGCAGCGGCCGGTCCCGGCCACCGCGGGCACGCTGCGCACGAACAAGCCGCTCTTCACCGGCCTGCTGGCCGGCACGGTCCTCGTCGTCACCGGCCTGACCTACTTCCCGGCGCTCGCCCTCGGCCCGCTCGCGGAAGGCCTCGCGTGATGAGCACCGACACCGAGAACAACAAGAGCACCGAGAACAACCAGAGCACCGAGAACAACAAGAGCACCGAGCACACCGAGAATCCAGAGGGTTCCATGGCCATGACCACTCCTACGCGGGCGCCGCACCCGGACGCGCCGACCGGGCGCCCGGCCCGGCAGGAAGGCGACGGCAGGGTCGGGGCGGGTCGCTTCGACTCCCGGCAGCTCCTGAGGTCGCTGCCGGACGCCTGCCGCAAGCTCGACCCGCGCGTCATGGTCAAGTCGCCCGTGATGTTCGTGGTGCTGGTCGGCTCGGTCCTGACGACGGTGTTCTCCTGCACGGACCCCTCCGACTGGTTCGGCTGGACGATCAGCGCCTGGCTCTGGCTGACGGTGGTCTTCGCCAACCTGGCGGAGGCCGTCGCGGAGGGCCGCGGCAAGGCCCAGGCCGACACGTTGCGCAAGGCCAAGACCGACACCGTCGCGCGCCGGCTGGCGGGCACCGGCGAGGAGCGGGTCCCCGGCACGGAGCTGAAGGTCGGCGACCTCGTCGTCTGCGAGGCCGGTGACACCGTGCCCGGCGACGGCGATGTCGTCGAGGGCGTCGCGTCCGTCGACGAGTCGGCCATCACCGGCGAGTCCGCCCCCGTCATCCGCGAGTCCGGCGGGGACCGCTCGGCCGTCACCGGCGGGACCAAGGTGCTCTCCGACCGCGTCGTCATCAAGATCACGACGAAGCCCGGCGAGACGTTCATCGACCGCATGATCAACCTGGTCGAGGGCGCCGCCCGGCAGAAGACGCCGAACGAGACGGCGCTCAACATCCTCCTCGCCTCCCTCACGATCGTCTTCCTGCTCGCGGTCGCCACGCTGCCGCCGTTCGCGGACCACGCGGGCACTCACCTGAGCATGGTCGTCCTGGTCGCCCTGCTGGTCTGCCTCATCCCGACCACCATCGGCGCCCTGCTCTCCGCGATCGGCATCGCGGGCATGGACCGCCTGGTGCAGCGCAACGTCCTCGCCATGTCCGGCCGGGCGGTCGAGGCCGCCGGGGACGTCTCCACCCTCCTGCTCGACAAGACCGGCACCATCACCCTCGGCAACCGCCGGGCCGCCGCGTTCCTGCCGGTCAGCGGCGCCACCGAGGCACAGCTCGCCGACGCGGCGCAGCTCTCCTCCCTGGCGGACGAGACACCCGAGGGCCGCTCGGTCGTCGTCCTCGCCAAGGACGCGTACGGCCTGCGCGAGCGCCACCAGGGCGAGCTGACCGGCGCCACCTGGATCGAGTTCACCGCCCAGACCCGGATGTCGGGCGTGGACATCGACCGACGCAGGATCCGCAAGGGCGCGGCGGGCGCGGTCATCGCCTGGGTCACGGAGCGGGGAGGCGATGTCGCGCCCGATACGCGGGAGTTGACGGAACGGATCTCCGAAGCCGGTGGCACGCCGCTGCTCGTGGCCGTCGAGGACGCCGGGGGCGCGCGCGTCCTGGGCGTCATCCACCTCAAGGACGTCGTCAAGGAAGGCATGCGCGAGCGGTTCACCGAGCTGCGCCGCATGGGCATCAGAACCGTCATGATCACGGGCGACAACCCGCTGACGGCCAAGGCCATCGCCGACGAGGCGGGCGTCGACGACTTCCTCGCCGAGGCCACGCCCGAGGACAAGATGGCGCTCATCAAACGCGAGCAGGCGGGCGGCAAGCTGGTCGCGATGACCGGGGACGGCACGAACGACGCCCCGGCCCTCGCCCAGGCGGACGTCGGCGTCGCGATGAACACGGGCACCTCGGCGGCGAAGGAGGCCGGCAACATGGTCGACCTCGACTCGGACCCGACCAAACTCATCGAGATCGTCGAGATCGGCAAACAACTCCTCATCACCCGAGGCGCGTTGACCACGTTCTCCATCGCCAACGACGTCGCCAAGTACTTCGCGATCATCCCGGCGCTGTTCGCGGCGGTCTACCCGGGCCTGGACAAGCTCAACATCATGCGCCTGTCCTCGCCGGACTCCGCGATCCTGTCGGCCGTCATCTTCAACGCGCTCGTCATCATCGCCCTGGTGCCGCTCGCTCTCAAGGGCGTCCGGTACCGCCCGGTGAGCGCGGACCGGCTGCTGCGGCGCAACCTCGGGATCTACGGCCTCGGCGGCCTGGTCGCCCCCTTCGTCGGCATCAAGGTCATCGACCTGCTCCTCTCCCTCGTCCCCGGGCTGTAGCTTCCCGAAAGCGTGCTGATCACCATGAACAACTCCGTAGGAAACACCGGCCGGTTGCTCTGGGCCGGCCTGCGCGCCCTGACCGTCCTGACGGTCGTCACCGGCGTCCTCTACCCGCTCGCGGTCACCGGCGTCGCCCAGGCCGCCTTCCCCGGCAAGGCCAACGGCTCCGAGATCACCTCCGGCGGCAAGGTCGCCGGCTCCTCCCTCATCGGGCAGACCTACCTCACTGAGGACGGCGCGCCGGACCTGCGCTGGTTCCAGCCCCGGCCGTCGAACGGCCTCGGCGAGAACAGCGTCAACACGCGGTACCGGCTGCTCGTCTCCGGCGCCACCAACCTCGCCGGCGACAACAAGGAGCTGGTCCGGCAGGTCGAGGAGGCCCGGGCCGCCGTCGTCGCGGACAACTCCACGGCGACGTACACCGTGCGGGCCTGCGACATCCCGGCCGACGCCGTCACCTCCTCGGCCTCGGGCCTGGACCCGGCGATCTCCCCGCGCTACGCCGACCTCCAGGTGCACCGCGTCGCCGAGCGCAACCACCTGCCTCTCGCGCGGGTCCAGCGGCTCGTCGACGACCACAAGGACGGCCGCGTCCTCGGCTTCATGGGCGAGCCCACCGTCAATGTGCTCGAACTGAACGTGGCCCTGCGGGGGCTGACCGCCGGGGGCTGACGCGCCGGCCATGCTGGTCGCGGCGGGTGCCCGGCGACAGCGGCGGCCGGTGGAACCCGGGGGCCACCGGCCGGTGGCCCCCGCGGTCGCCCGGGACCCGTCCACGACTCGGACGCCGCCGCGGGTAAATGTCACCTACAGCTACTCTTCGGCCGGTACGCGACACGGCGGGAGGCGCCCATGGACGGGACGGACGAGCAGGTCGGCGGCGCACAGGACGGACGCGTCGTCGCCGCCCTGGGCGGGGTGAGCATGCGCCGCCTCACCACCGGCCAGGTCATCCTCGACGGCATCGACTGGACCGTGCGCTCCGGCGAGCACTGGGCGCTGCTCGGGCCGAACGGGGCGGGCAAGACGAGCATCCTGCGCCTCATCGGCGCCACCGCGTTCCCCACCACCGGCACCGTCGAGGTCCTCGGCCACCGGCTCGGCCGCGTCGACGTACGCGAGCTGCGCGCCCACCTCGGCCACGTCTCCACCTCCCAGCGCGTCCCGCAGGACCTCACCGGCCACACCGTCGTCCTCACCGGCCACACCGGCACCGTCCAGCCGCTCTGGAAGTCCTACGACGGCCAGGTGCGCGAGCGCGCCCACCAGCTCCTCGCCGAACTCCAGATCAAGGAGCTGGCCGACCGCGCCTACGGCGTCTGCTCCGGCGGCCAGCGCGCCCGCCTCCTCGTCGCCCGCGCCCTCATGGCGGACCCGGCGCTGCTGCTGCTCGACGAACCGTTCAACGCGCTCGACCTGCCCTCGCGCGAGGACCTCATCGACACGATGCGGCAACTCGCCGCCGGCCGGCCGGGGCTGGCGACCGTGACCGTCACCCACCACCTGGAGGAGCTCTCCCCGGCGATCAGCCACGCGCTGCTCCTGCGCGAGGGCCGCGTCCTCGCGCGCGGCACCGTCGGCGAGGTCCTGACGGCCGAGCGCATGACGGCCTGCTTCGGCCGCCCCATCGAGGTCACGCGGCACGCGGGCCGGTGGCTGGCCCGCTCGGGCGGACTCGGCTAGGACCGGCCCTGGGGGCCGGGCGCGCATCCCGGGTGTACGTAGCGACACCCCTGGTCCGGGTCGTACGCCTCCTGTGCTGCCCGGCCGTCGTCCCTAGCGTCGTAGGTGAGGCGCACGGGGCGCCGGACGAGGGGATCGGCGACATGCGACACAGCCAGCGACAGGAACGGACCGCCACGGACGGCCGCGGTGAGGCACTGCGCCTCGTCAAGGTCACCAAGACGTACGGCGCGGCGGCGGACGGCACCCTGGTCACCGCGCTCGACGACGTCACTCTCAGCCTGGCCACCGGCAGCTTCACGGCCGTGATGGGGCCGTCCGGCTCGGGCAAGTCGACGCTGCTGCACTGCGCGGCCGGCCTCGACCGCCCCGACAGCGGCCTGGTCGTGGTCGACGGCGAGGAGATGACGGGCGGACCCGGCCCGGCCCGCGGCGAGGCGGCTCTCACCAGGTTCCGC
Organism: Streptomyces sp. NPDC006552; assembly: GCF_040611655.1. Taxonomy (NCBI): domain Bacteria; kingdom Bacillati; phylum Actinomycetota; class Actinomycetes; order Kitasatosporales; family Streptomycetaceae; genus Streptomyces; species Streptomyces sp. NPDC006552. The sequence goes on along the minus strand of NZ_JBEXOS010000033.1, from coordinate 64,957 downwards.
CGCACCCGCATCGGCTTCGTCTTCCAGCAGTACAACCTGCTGCCCACCCTCACCGTCGCGCAGAACACGGTCCTGCCGCTCCGGCTCGCCGGCCGGCGCGTGCACCGCGCGCAGGCCGAGCGGATCCTCACCGGCATGGGCCTCGGGGACCGGCTCGGGCACACCCCCGACCAGCTCTCCGGAGGCCAGCGCCAGCGCGTCGCCATCGCCCGCGCCCTGGTCACCGAACCCGCCGTGGTCTTCGCGGACGAACCGACCGGCGCCCTCGACACCCGCAGCGCCCGCGACGTGCTGCGGCTGCTCCAGGAGGCGGTGCGGCTGCACGGCCGGACCGTGGTGATGGTGACGCACGACCCGGTCGCGGCGTCGTACGCGGACACCGTGCAGTTCCTCGCCGACGGCCGCCTCGCCGGACAGCTGCGCGCCCCGACGGCCGAACGGATCGCCGAACGGCTCGCCCACCTCGGCGACGACATCGTCGGAACCCACGCCACGACCACGACAGGGGTGTGAGCCATGTTCACCATGCTCGGCCTCGCGGCGCGCTCCGTACGGCAGCGTCCCGGCCGCTTCCTTGCGACGCTTCTCTCCGCGTTCCTGGGGGCCGCCATCATCATGACGTTCAACTCCCTGCACGACACGGCGGCCGCGAACCCCGCCGACCAGGCCGGCACGGACACCCTCACCACCGCGGCGAACGTCGTCGGCGGCTACGGCACCCTCCTCGTCTTCTTCGCCATCGCCTCGACCCTGACGGTCACCGTCCACCAACGCGCCGAGGAGATGCGCCTGTTGCGCTCCACCGGCGCCACGCCCGGCCAGCTCGCCCGCATGGTCGTCGGCGAGGCCGTCGTGGTCGCCCTGGCGGGCGTACTCCTCGCCGTGGGCCCCGCCGTGCTCGGCGGCACCGTCCTGCTCGACGTCTTCAAGGACAGCGGCCAGGTCGCCGCCGCGGTCGACTACTCCTTCGGCCCGGTCGCTCTGCTGTCCGGCGTCGGGGTCTCGCTCCTCGCCGCCACCGGCGCGGCCCTCCTCGCGGTGCGCCGGGCCACGAAGGAGGCGCCCGGCGGCCCGCGGAAGGCGGACAGGAAGCGGAAGTTCGCCGCCGGGGCGGCGCTGGCGGCAGGCGCGCTCGCGGTGAGCAGCACCTTCGCCATGCAGCCGACCGACGCGGCCCTGATGGCGGCGCCCGCCTACGGAGCGATCCTGCTCTCCGTCGGCCTCGCGCTGGTCTCCACGAACCTGCTGCGCGCCGTCCTCGGCCGCCTCGACCCCCTCCTGACGGCGCTCGCCGGCGCGAGCGGCTACCTGAGCGTGCGGACCCTGCGCCGGCGGGCCCCGGAACTCTCCGGCATCCTCATGCCGTTGATCCTCTTCACCGCCATCGCCACCGCGACGCTGTACATGCAGGGCGTCGAGAACGACGCGATCAAGGCATCGGGGCTGACCCGCTCGGTGGAGGACAAGAGCCTGGAGACGCTCAACCTCACCGTGGTCGGCATCATCGCCGTCTTCGCCTGCCTCATGCTGGTCAACTCGCTCTACGCCGCCACGGCCCACCGCGTGCGCGAATTCGGTCAGCAGCGCCTGGCCGGCGCGACCCCCGCCCAGGTGCTGGCGACCGTCGCGCTGGAAGGCGTCGTCCTGACCGTCACCGGAGTGTTCTTCGGCACACTCGCGGCGCTGGCCGGCATCGTCCCGTTCACCGCCGTGCGCACCGACGGGCTGCTGCCCGGACGCGGGCCCGGCATCTGGATCGCGGTGGTGGCCACCGCCGCCGCGGCCACCCTGGTCACCGCCCTGGTCACCGCACGGCGCGGGATCCGGGTGCCCGCGGTGGCGGCCGTCGCCGCGGCCGGATGAGGCTCCGGTGTGTACCGGTCCGTGTCGGTGTTGGGCTGAACGGGTGACATGGCGTAAGAATTGACCGGTGCAGACATCAGTGCGAGCCCGGACGGGGTGGGGGCAGTGAACGGCCACGACGTCACCGACGAACAGTGGGAAGGGCTCGCCCAGGTCGTACCGCTGCGCAGCCGCAACGAGTGGCCGTCGGCGGTCGGCCACCGGGCGCTCCCCGAACCCGAGACCGAACCGCGCCGCCGCTTCGTGGTCCTGCGGGTCAACGTCTTCGGCGACGCGCGCGAGGTCGCCGAGACCGTCATGTCCGGCATCCCGGTCCTGCTCGACCTGTCGGGCGCCGAGAGCGACACGGCCAAGCGGGTCCTGGACTTCAGCAGCGGCGTCGTCCTCGGCCTCGGCTGCGGCATGCACCGCGTCGACCGGAACGTCTTCCTGCTGGCCCCGCCCGGGACCGAGGTCCAGGGCCTGGTGGCGGGAGCGGGCGCCCTCTCCTGACGGCGCCGAGGCCGCCCCGGGCCCGCCGATCCGGTTGGCAAGCCCGGACGGCATAGTCCCCCGATCGTAGGAAGGTCGGGGGAGGGAACGGTTCTGCGGACGCCGGGCCCCCTACGTTCACCGCATGACCGAGCTCCACCGGGGCAGGCCCCCGTCGCCCCCCGGTGTCTCCCCGGACCGCCCGCACGTGACCGAACTGCGGCTGTCGGCCTTCGCCCGGCACCGCGCCGCCACCGTCCCGCTCGGCCCCTTCACCGTGCTGACCGGCCCGAGCGGCGCCGGCAAGTCCACCGCGCTGCGGGCCCTGGAGGCCCTCGCCGGGCTCGGCGGGGGAGCGAGCCTGGCCGATGTGTTCCCCGACCCGGTGCGCTACGTCCCCGAAGGCGCCCGGCCCGACGCCCAGCACCGCCGCGGCTTCCGCATCGGCTGCACCGTCGAGGGGCCGGCCGGACCGGTCCGCCTGGACCTCGCCGTCCAGGCCGAGCCCGAACTGCGGATCGTCGGCGAGCGGTTGACCGGCCCCGGCGTCACCTACCTGGAGACCGCGCTGCGCGACCCCGGCCGGCGCGACGTCCAGGCCGCCTGGCACACCGCCGGCTCCGTGCCCGTGACGCGCGGCCCGCTCCCCGACGACCTGCTCGGTACGGCCCTGCTGCCGCTGCGCGTCGCGGGGCGCACGGAAGGGCAGCGGCGCGTCCTCGCCGCCGCCGAGCAGACCGTGGTGGGGCTGCGCTCGGTCTTCGCCTGCGACCCGGCCCCGGCCCGCATGCGAACCCCGGCCCCGACCCGCGCCGACCGGCTCCGCGGCAGCTGCGACAACCTCGCGACGGTGCTGCGCCGCACCCGCGCCGAATGCGGCATCCGGCACGGGCTCCTCGTCACCGCGGCCCGGGCGGGGCTCGCGGGCCCGGTGGCGGACGTGCTGGCCGAGCGGCGGCCCGACGGCGCCGTGCGGACCGTCATCGACCGCGGCGACGGCACCCGGACCCCGGTGGAGCGGCTGGCGGACGGCGAGTTGCGCTACCTGGCCCACGCCCTGGTCCTGCTGACCGGACCCGGGGTCCTGGACGTCGACACGGTGGCCGAGGTGCCCGAGGCCTACCAGACCCTCACCGTGCTCGCGGACGGTCTCGACCGCGGCCTCGACCCGGCCCAGAGCGCCGAACTCGTCGCGCTGGCGGGGCGGATGTGCGCCCGCGGCCACATCAGGCTCGTCGCCGCGGTCGGCGAGGACGGGCCCGCGGACCGGGCGGCGCGGACGCACGGCGCGACGGTGGTAGACCTGAGGCCGTGACAGACACGACCGACGACAAGCGCCCCCTCGACGTGGCGACACTCCAGACCCGGCTCGCCCGCTTCGCCGCCGCACGGAACTGGGAGCCCTTCCACACCCCGAAGAACCTGGCCGTCGCGCTCAGCGTCGAGGCGGCCGAACTGGTCGAGATCTTCCAGTGGTTGACGCCCGAGCAGTCGGAGCGCGTGATGGACGACCCCGGGTCGGCGCACCGCGTCGAGGACGAGGTCGCGGACGTCCTCGCGTATCTGCTGCAACTGTGCGAGGTCCTCGGCATCGACGCGCTGGCCGCGCTCGCGGCGAAGATCGATCGCAACGAGAGCCGCTTCCCCGCGACGGCCGACCGTCACTCTCCGGAGTCATAGAAATATCCACAACGCCCGCTGGGTGCACAGATTTCGGGCTTCCTCTGGCTTTTCGTCTCGCAGGCCCTCACTCTGGGTAGTGAACAAGGGAGTGAGGACTGGACGGACGGGGACGCGGATGGATGCGGTGCGGCTCATCGGGGTCGGCCGACGGGCCCTGGCACAGAGCCAGGACGCGCCGGACATCATGAGGGAGGCATGGCAGGCACAGGCACTGGCCCAGGCGATCGGCAGTCGCCTCGCGCTGCAAGGGCCACTGGAGTTGCGGGGCGAGGCGCGCGCCCTCACCGAGGCGGGAGCACGCGGCAGCGGCGGCTCGGTCGTCCCGGTGGTGGGCGCGGGCGGAATACGGGCGGCGCAGCTGACCGGTGTGGGCGACGTCCCCGAGGCGTTGCGCGGACTCGGCATGCTGCTCGGCGACGTGGGGATCGCCCTCGTCGCCGTGGCGAGCGCGTCCTTCGAGGAGGGGGCCTATTGGCAGTGCATGGAAGCGATCGACGCGGCGGACGAGTCCCGGGACCACGTCCTGGAGATACTGCGGCGCCTGCCGCAGTGCGAGTTCCGCCCGCGGAGACCGGACTCGGTGGCCTGAGCGCCCCGCGCGCTCAGCGGGAGGGAGCGCGCGGGCGCCGTCGGGGCCGGGTCCGGGCGGGCCGACCCGGCCGACGAAGGCACGGCCGACGAAGGCACGCGGCGGCGGGCCGCCGGGATTTCACCCGACCGTGGGGGAGACGGACCGGCGGCACCAGAGGGGTCGGCGCACGGTCGACCGTGCAGGATGGGAGGCATGGATCTTCGAATCTTCACCGAGCCCCAGCAAGGGGCCACCTACGACACGCTCCTGACCGTGGCCAAGGCGACCGAGGAACTGGGCTTCGACGCCTTTTTCCGCTCGGACCACTTTTTGCGCATGGGGACGTCCGACGGGCTGCCCGGACCGACGGACGCCTGGATCACCCTGGCCGGACTCGCCCGGGAGACCAAGCGGATCCGGCTCGGCACGCTGATGACCGCCGGCACCTTCCGGCTGCCGGGCGTGCTCGCGATCCAGGTCGCCCAGGTCGACCAGATGTCGGGCGGCCGGGTCGAACTGGGCCTGGGCGCAGGCTGGTTCGAGGAGGAGCACAAGGCGTACGGGATCCCGTTCCCGAAGGAGAAGTTCGCCCGGCTGGAGGAGCAGCTGGCCATCGTCACCGGACTGTGGGCGACCGAGACCGGCTCCACGTTCAGCTACGACGGCACGTACTACCAGCTGACCGACTCCCCGGCGCTGCCCAAGCCGGCGCAGAACAAGGTGCCGGTGCTGATCGGCGGGCACGGCGCGACGCGCACGCCGCGGCTGGCCGCGCGGTACGCGGACGAGTTCAACATCCCGTTCGCGTCGGTCGAGGACAGCGAGCGGCAGTTCGGCCGGGTGCGGGCCGCGGCCGAAGCGGCCGGGCGCGCCGCGCACGACCTGGTGTACTCGAACGCGCTGGTGGTCTGTGTCGGCAAGGACGACCAGGAGGTCAAGCGCAGGGCGGAGAGGATCGGGCGGGACGTCGAGGACCTCAAGGCCAACGGGCTCGCGGGCTCCCCGGCCGAGGTGGTCGACAAGCTGGGCCGGTACGCGGCGATCGGCTCGGGGCGCGTCTACCTCCAGGTGCTCGACCTCGACGACCTGGACCACCTGGAGCTGATCTCCTCGCGGGTGCAGTCGCAGCTGTAGGGCGGCCACGGCGGTAGGGCGGGGTGGGGGTGGGGGGGAAGGGGGGCGGGGGCGGGGAAACTCGCTGGCCGGAGGGCGGTTCGCGCGGGAGACTCGGCCGTGTGTTCCTGACGATCAGTACCACCGGCACCCCGGAACGCCCGGCGACCGACCTCGGGTTCCTGCTGCACAAGCACCCCGAGAGCGCGCAGGCGTTCACCACCTCCTACGGCACCGCGCACGTCCTCTACCCCGAGGCGAGCGCGGAGCGCTGCACGGCCGCGCTGCTCCTGGAGGTCGACCCGGTGGCGCTGGTCCGGCGCGGCAAGGGCAAGGGCCGCGGCGGCGCCCCCGACGCGGCGCTCGCGCAGTACGTGAACGACCGGCCGTACGCCGCCTCGTCGCTGCTCGCGGTCGCCCTGCGCACCGTGTTCTCCAGCGCACTGCGCGGGGTCTGCGCGGCGCGGCCCGAGCGGGGCGGCCCCGACCTCGTACGGAAGCTGTTCGAGCCGCTGGGCTGGACGGTCGGGGCCGAGGCGGTGCCGCTGGACGAGCGGTTCCCCGAGTGGGGGGCGTCGCGGTACGTACGGCTCGTGCTGGAGGGAGAGCTGCGGCTCGCGCAGGCGCTGCGCCACCTGTACGTGCTGCTGCCGGTCCTCGACGACGCCAAGCACTACTGGGTGTCGGCCGACGAGGTCGACAAGTTGCTGCGCGCCGGAGAGGGGTGGCTCGCCGGGCACCCCGAGCAGACGCTGATCACCAGCCGGTACCTGGCGCGGCGCTGGTCGCTGACCCGGGAGGCGAACGAGCGGCTGGAGCTGGTGCGGCTCGCCGACGCCGACGACATGAAGGTCGAGGACCTCGACAATGCCGTGGCCGCGGACCTGGAGAGGGCCACGGACGGGGACGCGGGCGGCGCCGTGCGCGGCGGTGAAGGGGGCAACGCCGGCGCAGGGGTGAGCGGGGCCGAGGAGCGGCCGGTGGCGCTGGCCGTGCGGCGGCGCGAGGCGATCCTTGCCGCGCTGCACGCCTGCGGGGCGGCGCGCGTGCTCGACCTGGGCTGTGGCGAGGGCCAGTTGGTGCAGGCGCTGCTCAAGGACGTGCGGTTCAGCGAGATCGTGGGCGTGGACGTGTCCGTGCGGGCGCTCACCGTCGCCGGGCGCCGGCTCAAGCTGGACCGGCTGGGGGAGCGGCAGGCCGCGCGTGTCCAGCTGTTCCAGGGCTCGCTCGCGTACACCGACAAGCGGCTCAAGGGGTACGACGCGGCGGTGCTCAGCGAAGTCGTGGAACACCTCGACCTGCCGCGCCTGCCCGCGCTCGAACACGCGGTGTTCGGCTCCGCGCGGCCGCGCACGGTGATCGTGACGACGCCGAACGTGGAGTACAACGTGCGCTGGGAGTCGTTGGCCGCGGGGCACGTCCGGCACGGCGACCACCGGTTCGAGTGGACGCGCGCGGAGTTCCGCGCCTGGGCGGAGCGGGTCGCCGGGCGGCACGGGTACCGGGTGCGGTACGAGCCCGTCGGGCCCGACGACGCGGAAGTGGGACCGCCCACGCAGATGGCCGTCTTCACCCTGGCCGAGCAGACCCACACCGAGCCCGAGAAGAAGCCTGAGAAGAAGAAGGAGGAGGCGGCATGAGTACCACCGGCACCGTGGAGCGGGGCAGCGGGCGGACGCTGCCCGTCACCGACCTCTCGCTCGTCGTGCTGGTCGGCGCGTCCGGCTCGGGCAAGTCCACCTTCGCCCGCGCCCACTTCGCGCCCACCGAGATCATCTCCAGCGACTTCTGCCGGGGTCTGGTCGCCGACGACGAGAACGACCAGAGCGCGAGCGGCGACGCGTTCGACGTGCTGCACTACATCGCGGGCAAGCGGCTCGCCGCGGGCCGGCTGACCGTCGTCGACGCGACCAACGTCCAGCAGGACGGTCGTCGCCAGCTCATCGAGCTGGCGCGGGCGCACGACGTGCTGCCGATCGCCATCGTCCTCGACGTCCCGGAGGAGGTGTGCGCCGCGCGCAACGCGCAGCGCACCGACCGCGCCGGCATGCCGCGCCGCGTCATCACCCGGCACATCCGTGAACTGCGCCGCTCCATCAGGCACTTGGAGCGTGAGGGCTTCCGCAAGGTGCACGTGCTGCGCGGCGTCGCGGAGGTCGGGAGCGCGAGTGTCGTGCGCGAGAAGCGGTTCAACGACCTGCGGCACCGCACCGGACCGTTCGACATCGTCGGCGACGTCCACGGTTGCGCGAGTGAACTGGAGTCCCTGCTCGGCGCGTTGGGGTACGTGGACGGCGTGCACCCCGAAGGCCGTACCGCCGTGTTCGTCGGCGACCTCGTCGACCGCGGCCCCGACACCCCCGGCGTGCTGCGCCGCGTGATGGGGATGGTGCGGGCCGGCACCGGCCTGTGCGTGTCCGGCAACCACGAGAACAAGCTGGAGCGCTGGCTCAAGGGCAAGAGCGTGCGGCACACGCACGGACTCGCCGAGACCGTCGCGCAGCTGGAGGGTGAGAGCGAGGAGTTCCGCGCCGAGGTGCGGGAGTTCGTCCGCGGCCTCGTCAGCCACTACGTCCTCGACGGCGGCGGCCTCGTCGTGTGCCACGCGGGGCTCCCCGAGAAGTACCACGGGCGGACCTCGGGCCGGGTGCGCGCGCACGCGCTGTACGGGGACACGACCGGGGAGACGGACGAGTTCGGGCTGCCCGTGCGCTACCCGTGGGCCGAGGACTACCGCGGCCGGGCCGCCGTGGTCTACGGCCACACCCCGGTGCCCACGGCGACCTGGCTGAACAACACGATCTGCCTCGACACGGGCGTCGTCTTCGGCGGCAAGCTGACCGCGCTGCGCTGGCCGGAGCGCGAACTCGTCGCCGTACCGGCCGAGCGGGTCTGGTACGAGCCCGCCAGGCCGCTCGCGACCGAGGCGCCGGGCGGGCACGAGGGCCGGCCCCTCGACCTGGCCGACGTGCACGGGCGCCGGACCGTGGAGACCCGGCACATCGGCCGGGTCACGGTGCGCGAGGAGAACGCGGCGGCGGCGCTGGAGGTGATGAGCCGGTTCGCGGTCGACCCGCGCCTGGTGCCGTACCTGCCGCCGACGATGGCGCCGGCCGCGACGTCCGAGGTGCCCGGGTACCTGGAACACCCGGCCGAGGCGTTCGCCCAGTACGCCGCCGACGGGGTGGCCCGCGTCGTGTGCGAGGAGAAGCACATGGGGTCGCGGGCCGTGGCGCTGGTCTGCAAGGACGCGGAGGCCGCGCGCGAGCGGTTCGGGGTGTCCGCAGTCTCCGGGGCGTCCGAGGCGGGCGGTGCGCAGGGCGGCGTCGTCACCGGGTCGCTGTACACGCGCACCGGGCGTCCGTTCTTCGACCGGGCGGAGACGACCGAGGCCGTGCTCGGCCGGATCCGGGACGCCGTGACGGCGGCCGGGCTCTGGGCGCGGCTCGACACCGACTGGCTGCTGCTGGACGCCGAGTTGCTGCCGTGGTCGCTCAAGGCGTCCGGGTTGCTGCGCGCGCAGTACGCGGCGGTCGGCGCGGCCTCCGGGGCCGTCTTCCCCGCGGCGCTCGGCGCCCTGGAGTCGGCGGCCGCGCGCGGCATCGACGTGGGCGGGCTCCTGAAGCGGCAGCGCGGGCGGGCCGCGGACGCGGAGGCGTTCACGGCGGCGTACCGGCGGTACTGCTGGAGCACGGACGGGCTCGACGGGGTGCGGTTCGCGCCGTTCCAGATACTCGCCGCGCGGGGCCGCTCGCTCGCCGGGCTGCCGCACGACGAGCAGCTCGGGCTCATCGACCGGCTCGTCGAGCACGACGGGAGCGGGTTGCTGCGGACCACGCGGCGGCTGTACGTCGACACCGGGGACCCGGAGTCGGTGCGGGGCGGCGTGGACTGGTGGCTGGAGATGACCGGGCGCGGCGGCGAGGGCATGGTCGTCAAGCCCCTCGGGGCGCTGGTCCGGGACGCGAAGGGGCGGCTCGTGCAGCCCGGTGTGAAGGTCCGGGGGCGGGAGTACCTGCGGATCGTCTACGGGCCGGAGTACACGCGGGCGGAGAATCTGGCGTCGTTGCGGCAGCGGTTTCTCGGGCACAAGCGGAGTCTCGCCGTTCGGGAGTACGGGCTCGGGGTGGAGGCGTTGGAGCGGCTGGGGGAGGGGGAGCCGTTGTGGCGGGTGCATGAGGCGGTGTTCGCGGTGTTGGCGCTGGAGTCCGAGCCGGTTGATCCTCGGCTGTGATGCTTTGGATCGGGCCGCCTGTGGCGCGTTCGCGCCCGTGCCGGTCGGGGGGGCTTGTGCGGGTGCGGCGCCGTTGGGGTTGCTCGCGCCGTTCCCCGCGCCCCTTTCGGGGCGCCTTCGCGCCGTGGTTGGTTGCGTGGGGTGTGCGGGTGCGGCGCCGTCGTGGTTGCTCGCGCCGTTCCCCGCGCCCCTGACGGGCGCCTCGCGCCGTTCCCCGCGCCTCTTGTGGGGCGGCCTCGACCCGGTCTGTGTGGTCCCTGGCGGGGCAAGGATGTCGCATGGGATTTCACGTGGACTCCGAGGCCGGGCGGCTGCGCCGCGTCATATTGCACCGGCCCGATCTGGAGCTGAAGCGGCTCACGCCCAGCAACAAGGACCAGCTGCTCTTCGACGACGTGCTCTGGGTGCGCCGGGCCCGGCAGGAGCACGACGGGTTCGCCGACGTGCTGCGGGACCGGGGTGTCGTCGTGCACCTCTTCGGTGACCTGCTCACCGAGACGCTGGAGTCCGGCGCTGCCCGCTCGCTCGTCCTGGACCGGGTCTTCGACGAGAAGGAGTACGGGCCGCTGGCCACCGACGCGCTGCGGGCCGCCTTCGAGACGCTGCCGGCGCGGGAGCTGGCGCAGGCGCTCATCGGCGGGATGACCAAGCGGGAGTTCCTGGCGCGGCACGCCGAGCCGACGTCGGTGCGGTTCCACGTCATGGAGCCCGACGACTTCCTGCTCGGCCCGCTGCCCAACCACCTCTTCACGCGCGACACCTCGGCCTGGATCTACGACGGCGTCTCGATCAACGCCATGCGGTGGCCGGCCCGGCAGCGCGAGACCGTGCACTTCGAGGCGATCTACCGGCACCACCCCCTCTTCCGCGACGAGGACTTCCACGTGTGGTCGGAGGGGCAGGCCGACTTCCCGAGCACGATCGAGGGCGGCGACGTGCTCGTGATCGGGCAGGGCGCCGTGCTGATCGGGATGAGCGAGCGCACCACGCCGCAGGCGGTCGAGATGCTCGCGCACAAGCTCTTCGCGGCGGGCTCGGCGCGGACCATCGTCGCGCTCGACCTGCCGAAGCGGCGGGCCCTGATGCATCTGGACACCGTGATGACGATGGTCGGCGCGGCGACGTTCACGCAGTACGCGGGGCTCGGCATGCTGCGCTCGTACACGATCGAGCCGGGCGGTTCGGCCCGGGAGCTGAAGGTCACCGACCATCCGCCGGAGCACATGCACCGGGCCATCGCGGCGGCGCTCGGGCTGAGCGGCATCCGGGTGCTGAGCGCCAGCCAGGACGTGCACGCCGCCGAGCGCGAGCAGTGGGACGACGGGTGCAACGTCCTGGCGGTGGAGCCCGGTGTCGTCGTCGCCTACGAGCGGAACGCGACCACCAACACCTATCTGCGCAGGCAGGGCATCGAAGTGATCGAGATCCCCGGCAGTGAGCTGGGCCGGGGCCGGGGCGGGCCACGGTGCATGAGCTGTCCGATCGAGCGGGACCCCGTCTCGCCCTGACCTGTGCGGCGGGCGGCGGACAGGCTGTATAGAAATGTGCGGTGTCGTATAGACTTCCATTCGTACGTGTACTGCCCTGTCCCGTCGTATCCCAGGAGCGCCCCCATGGCGACTGACCAGCGTCCCGACCTCACCGGCCGCCACTTCCTCAAAGAGGTGGACTTCACCGCCGAGGAGTTCCGCGGCCTGGTCGGGCTGGCCGCGGAGCTGAAGGCCGCCAGGAAGGCGGGGGCCGAGCCGCAGTACCTGCGCGGGAAGAACATCGCGCTGATCTTCGAGAAGCCCTCGACCCGCACCCGGTGCTCGTTCGAGGTGGCCGCCGCCGACCAGGGCGCCGCCACGACCTACCTCGACCCGGCCGGCTCGCACATAGGCAAGAAGGAGTCGGCCAAGGACACCGCCCGGGTGCTCGGCCGGATGTTCGACGCCATCGAGTTCCGGGGCGACGCGCAGGAGACCGTCGAGACGCTCGCCGCGCACGCGGGCGTCCCCGTCTACAACGGCCTGACGGACGACTGGCACCCCACCCAGATGCTCGCCGACGTGCTGACGATGACCGAGCACAGCACGAAGCCGCTGACGGACATGGCCTTCGCCTACCTCGGCGACGCCCGGTTCAACATGGGCAACTCCTACCTGGTCACCGGCGCCCTGCTCGGCATGGACGTACGCATCGTCGCGCCCCGCTCGTACTGGCCCGCGGACGAGGTCGTCGCGAAGGCGCGCGAGCTGGCCGCCGGCAGCGGGGCCCGCATCACCCTCACCGAGACCGTGGACGAGGGCGTCGCGGGCGCCGACTTCGTCGTCACCGACGTCTGGGTCTCCATGGGTGAGCCGGAGGATGTCTGGGCCGAGCGCATCGCCTCGCTCGCGCCGTACGCGGTGACGATGGACGTGCTGCGCGCCACGGGCAACGCGGACGTGAAGTTCCTGCACTGCCTGCCCGCCTTCCACGACCTGGACACCGAGGTCGGCCGCGCGATCCACGCGCAGTACGGCCTGGAGTCGCTGGAGGTCACCGACGAGGTCTTCGGGTCGGCGCACTCCGTGGTCTTCGACGAGGCCGAGAACCGGATGCACACCATCAAGGCCGTCATGGTCGCCACACTCGGCCAGAAGTGATCAGCGCCCCCTCCCGCGTCTGACCGTTCAGACTGGTGGGACCGGACCACCCCCTCCGGACCCACCGGCCCGCGGCCCCACCCCGGCCGCACCGCACCACAGGAAAAGAGCACCATTCCATGTCGAGGCAGTCGAGGCAGCCGAGGCAGTCGTCGCGGCCCCCTACCGGCCTGCGCATCAAGTCCCCCGCGTCCCTCCTCGCCGAATCCGGCGCCGACCTGGAAGGGCACGGCCTCAGGCGCACCATGGGGCTCTTCCAGCTCGTCTGCTTCGGGATCGGCGCGATCGTCGGCACCGGCATCTTCGTCGGCCTCTCCGACACCGTCGCCGAGGCCGGGCCCGCCGTCATCGTCTCGTTCGTGCTCGCCGCGCTCACCTGCGTCTTCACGGCGTTCTCCTTCGCCGAGCTGGGCGGCGCGATCCCGGTCTCCGGCTCCTCGTACTCGTTCGCCTACGCGACCCTCGGCGAGCGCGCCGCGTTCCTCGTCGGCTGGTGCCTGCTCCTGGAGTACGGGGTTTCGGTCTCGGCGGTCGCCGTCGGCTGGAGCCAGTACCTGAACGAGCTGCTGCACAGCCTCGTCGGACGGCAGCTGCCCGCGGCGCTCTCCGCGGGGCCCGGCGACGGCGGCGTCGTCAACCTGCCCGCCGTCCTCGTGATCCTGATGGCCGCCGCCCTCCTGGTGCGCGGCGTGCGCGAGAGCGCGCGGGCCACCGCCGCCATGGCGATCCTCAAGCTCGGCATCCTGGCCGCGTTCTGCGCGATCGGCTTCAGCGCCTTCCGGGCGGGCCATCTGACGCCGTTCCTGCCGGCCGGGATCGGCGGCCTCACCTCGGGGGCCTCGCTCGCCTTCTTCTCGTACATCGGCTTCGACGCGATCACCACGGCCGGCGAGGAGGTCAAGGACCCGCGGCGGAACATCCCGCTCGCGATCCTGATCTGCATCGGTCTGGTGACGCTGCTGTACTGCGCCGTCGCCGTCGCGGCCATCGGCGCGCTCGGCGCGGAAGCCGTCGGCGACAAGCCCGCCGCGCTCTCGCTCGTCGTCGACCAGGTCACGGACTCCACCGTCGGCGGCGGCATCATCGCGTTCGGCGCGGTCGTCGCCATCGCCTCCGTCGTGCTGGCCGTGATGTACGGGCAGACCCGCATCCTGCTGTCGATGTCCCGCGACGGGCTGATCCCGCGGATCTTCGAGCGGGTCTCCCCGCGGACGTCGACACCGGTCGCCAACACCTGGATCGTCGCGCTGGTCTTCGCGGTCCCCGCGGCGTTCTCCTCGCTCGACGCCGTCGTCGGTCTGACCACCATCGGCACGCTCGCCGTCATGGCCGTCGTCAACGTCACCGTGATCGCCCTGCGCCGCTCCCACGCGGCCCTGCCGCGCTCGTTCCGGGTACCGCTGTACCCGCTCAGCCCGGTCCTGGGCGTGGCGATGTGCCTGTACCTGATCTGGGGGACGGGCTGGACGACCTGGGTCCAGTTCCTGGTGTTCCTCGTGGCGGGCGCGGTGGTCTACGCGTGCTACGGCCGCCGGAACTCGCGGTTCGGCCGGGCGGCTACTCCGACGGCGGGCGCTGGCGCGGCACCGCGGGAAGAGTGAACCAGACCGCCTTGCCGGACTCGGTGGGGCGGTGCCCGCACGACGCGCTGAGCGTGCGGATGAGCAGCAGGCCGCGGCCGTGCTCCTGCCACGGGTCGGGCATCCGCGGGTCGTCCGGGTTGGTGAGGTCCGCGGGCGGTGACGGGTCGGGGTCGTGCACCTCGACCTGGCAGCCGGTCTCGAGCAACTCGACCACCAGCTCGATCGGGGTCTCGCCCGTGGTGTGCTCCACCGCGTTCGCGACCAGCTCCGCCGTGAGCAGTTCGGCGGTGTCCGTGTCGGTCGCGGGCGACTCGATCTCGGCAAGGGCGGTGCGGACGAGGGCGCGCGCGACCGGTACCGCCGCAGCCGTGTGCGGCAGGGCCAGGCGCCACAGGGCGGGGGTGGGCGGGCCGGCGGAAGGAGGCAAGGCGAGTCCTGAGTGGGATGGCTCGGGGACGGGCGGCAGGACGGCCGGGGACCGCCGTCCTGCTTTCAACCTTATGAATGGTACGGCGTGTGCCGATAGAGGCTCCCGGTGGTCTTCCTCGGGACATTGGGCCCTATGGGCCGATCTGCGGCATATCGGCGTGGGCGCGGGCCCCGGACGCGGGCCGGCCCAGACGCTTATCGCGCACTACTGACGGGCGTCACGAACCGGTGATAACTTCGAGGGGCAGCGTCGCGCACGCCCGCCCCGCAGGAGGCCGCACGCGTATGAGTCCCTTCACCGGCTCCACCCCGCGCACCGAGACCTGGCGCCACCTGGGCTACGCCGTGGACGCGCGCGGCGTCGCGACCGTCACGCTGGCCCGGCCCGAGAAGCTCAACGCCCTCACGTTCGGTGCCTACGCCGACCTGCGCGACCTGCTCGCCGAGCTGAGCCGCGAGAAGACGGTCCGCGCCCTCGTCCTCACCGGGCACGGGCGCGGCTTCTGCTCGGGCGGCGACGTCGACGAGATCATCGGCGCCACCCTCGCCATGGACACCGCCCAGCTGCTCGACTTCAACCGGATGACCGGCCAGGTGGTGCGGGCCCTCAGAGAGGCGCCGTTCCCGGTGGTCGCCGCCGTGCACGGGGTCGCCGCGGGCGCGGGCGCCGTCCTTGCCCTGGCCGCGGACTTCCGCATCGCGGACCCCGGCGCCCGGTTCGCGTTCCTCTTCACCAGGGTCGGGCTCTCCGGCGGGGACATGGGCGCCGCGTATCTGCTGCCCCGCGTGGTCGGCCTCGGCCACGCCACGCGTCTGCTCATGCTCGGTGACCCCGTCCGCGCCCCGGAGGCCGAGCGCATCGGCCTGATCAGCGAGCTGGCCGGCGAGGGCCGGGCCGACGAGGCGGCGCTCGCCCTCGCCCACCGCCTGGCCGACGGGCCCGCCCTCGCCCACGCGCAGACCAAGGCCCTGCTCACCGCCGAACTGGACATGCCGCTCGCCGCCGCCGTCGAGCTGGACGCGGCCACGCAGGCGCTGCTCATGCACGGCGAGGACTACGCCGAGTTCCACGCCGCCTTCACCGGGAAGCGCCCGCCCCGGTGGCAGGGGAGGTGACCGGGGCGTGACCCCCCGTGCGCGGCGCATCGCCGTCATCGGAGGCGGCCCGGGCGGCCTGTACACCGCCATGCTCCTGAAGCGACTCGCGCCCGAGCGGGAGATCACCGTCTGGGAGCGCACCGCGCCGCACGACACGTTCGGCTTCGGCGTCGTGCTGTCCGACGAGACCCTCGGCGGCATCGAGCACGCCGACCCGGCCGTCCACGCGGCCCTGCGGAAGGAGTTCGTGCGCTGGGACGACATCGACGTGGTGCACCGCGGGACCCGCCACACCTCCGGCGGCCACGGGTTCGCCGCACTCGGCCGGCGCCGCCTCCTGGAGCTGCTCCAGAGCCGCTGCCGCCACCTCGGGGTCGACCTGCGCTGCCCCGCCCAGGCACCGCCGGTCGCCACCCTCCGCGCCGCGTACGACCTGGTCATCGCCGCCGACGGAGTGCACAGCCGGACCCGCGCCCAGTACGCCGACGCGTTCGGGCCGCGCGTTGAGGAGCACCGCAACCGGTACATCTGGCTGGCCGCCGACACCGCCTTCGCGGCGTTCCGCTTCGAGATCGCGGAGACGCGGCACGGCGTGATGCAGCTGCACGGCTACCCGTACAGCGACCACGCGTCGACCGTCATCGTCGAGATGCGCGAGGAGGTGTGGCGGGCGGCCGGTCTCGCCGCCCTGGACGTGCGCGCGTCGGTCGACCGCGTCGCCACGGTCTTCGCCGACGCCCTCGGCGGCCGCACCCCGCGGTCCAACGACTCCTCCTGGCTCACCTTCCGCACGGTCACCAACGACCGTTGGTCGCACGGCAATTGCGTCCTCCTCGGCGACGCCGCGCACACCGCCCACTTCTCCATCGGCTCCGGCACCAAGCTCGCCGTGGAGGACGCGCTGGCCCTCACCGCGTGCCTGCACGAACTCCCCACCATCGAGGAGGCGCTGGCGGCCTACGAAGCCGAACGGCGGCCCGTCGTCGCCTCCACGCAGCGCGCCGCGCGGGCAAGCCTCGAGTGGTTCGAGGAGCTGGCGCGCCATCTCGACCAGCCGCCCCGGCAGTTCGCCTTCAACCTGCTCACCCGCAGCCGCCGCGTCACCCACGGCAACCTGCGGCTGCGCGACGCCGGCTTCACGGCGGCGGTGGAGGAGGAGTTCGGCTGCCCCGCGGGGACGCCGCCGATGTTCACGCCGTTCGCCCTGCGCGGGCTGCGTCTGCGCAACCGGGTCGTCGTCTCCCCGATGGACATGTACTCCGCGGTGGACGGCGTCCCCGGCGACTTCCACCTCGTCCACCTCGGGGCGCGGGCGCTCGGCGGGGCGGGTCTGGTGATGACGGAGATGGTGTGCGTCAGCCCGGAAGGCCGCATCACCCCGGGCTGCACCGGCCTCTACACCTCCGCACAGGCCGCGGCCTGGCGCCGCATCACCGACTTCGTGCACCGGCAGGCGCCCGGCACCGCGCTCGGCCTCCAGCTCGGGCACGCCGGCCGCAAGGGCTCGACCCGGCTCATGTGGGAGGGCATCGATGAGCCGCTGCCGGTACCGGCGGAGAACTGGCCGCTCGTGGCGGCGTCCGCGCTCCCGTACCGGCCGGACAGCCAGACACCGCACGAGCTGACGCGTGCCGAACTCGGCGCCGTCCGGGCGCAGTTCACGGCGGCGGCCCGCCGCGCGGCGGAGTGCGGCTTCGACCTCCTGGAGCTGCACTGCGCGCACGGCTATCTGCTGTCCGGGTTCCTCTCGCCGCTGACGAACCGGCGCACGGACGCGTACGGCGGTTCGCTGGAGGGCCGCCTGCGGTTCCCGCTGGAGGTGTTCGACGCGGTCCGTGCCGTGTGGCCGCAGGAGCGGCCCATGACCGTGCGGATCTCCGCGACGGACTGGGCCGAGGGCGGCACGAGCCCCGAGGACGCGGTCGCGCTCGCGCGGGCCTTCGCCGCGCACGGCGCCGACGCGATCGACGTGTCCACGGGACAGGTCGTCGCCGAGGAGCGGCCCGCGTTCGGACGCTCCTATCAGGTGCCGTACGCGGACCTGATCCGCGCCGAGGCCGGGGTCCCGGTGATCTCGGTCGGCGCGATCTCCTCCTGGGACGACGTCAACTCCCTGATCCTGGCGGGCCGTACGGATCTGTGTGCCCTGGCCCGCCCGCATCTGTACGACCCGCACTGGACGCTGCACGCTGCCGCGGAGCAGGGGTACACGGGGCCGGGGGCGGTCTGGCCCCGGCCCTACGCTGCGGGGAGCCGGCGGCCGCAGACGGGGCGGCTGGACGCGCCCAGGCCGCGGCTGGCCCTGCCGGGCTGAGGCGGCAGGACGGCGGGTGCGGCACCGTCGTGGCCGGGCGCGCAGTTCCCCGCGCCCCTGGAGCATGCGGCTCCGCCCCAGCCCCCAGGGGAGAGCGCGCGCAGTGCGCCTCTCAGGGACGCGGGGAACTGCGCGCCCAGCCCCCACCGGCCGTCCGCGGACGACACACCTCACCCCCCCCGGGCCTGCCGGCGAGGCCGGACGCGTCACCCCGCCGCGACGAACCGCCCCCCAGCTTCCCGCAACCGCTCATGCAGCGCCCGGAACACCCGCGCGGCCCGCACCCCCGGCCAGTCCCGCGGCAGCAGCGACGCAGGAAGCCCCGGATCCGCGTAGGGCAGATGGCGCCACGAGTCCAGGGCCAGCAGATGGTCCCGGTAGGCCTCCCGCGGCGGGGTGTCGCCCCGCGCCTGCCAGGCCCGCAGCACCGGCTCGTGCTCGTCGAGGAACGCGTCGTGCAGCGCGGCCAGCCCCTTCAGGTCCCACCAGCGGGCCACCGCCTCGGCCGTCGCCGCGAACCCCAGGTGCTCACCGCGGAACAGGTCGACGTACCCGGCGCAGCCGGCCCGCTCCAGCGTGTGCCGCGCCTCCTCGTACAGGGCCGCCGGGGCGAGCCACACGCCGGGCGCGGCCGTGCCGAAGCCGAGGCCGGCCAGCGTGGAGCGGAGCACGTGCCGCCGGGCCCGCTCCGTCTCGGGCACGGAGAAGACCGCGAGCACCCAGCCCCCGGCGGCCGGTTCCGTCGGCACGGGCGCGTACACGCGCCGGTCACCGTCGGAGAGGAGCTGGCGCGCGTCGTCCGACAGCGCGTACCCGGCGGCGCCCGCGCCGGCGCGGGCGGGCACGAGCAGCCCGCGCCGCTTCAGCCGGGAGACCGCCGAGCGCACCGAGGGCGCGTCGACCCCGGCGGCGCCCAGCAGCCGGATCAGTTCGGCGACCGGGACGGGCCCGGGAAAGCCGCGCCCGTAGGCGCCGTAGAGGGTGACGATCAGGGAGCGGGGGGTGTGGGGCCGGCCGGGGGGCGAGGTCTGCTGCTCGGACACCTGGTCACTCTACGGTCGTGGCCCGGCGCAACCGGAACCGCTGGAGCTTGCCGGTGGCGGTCCGCGGCAGCGCGTCCAGGAAGACGATCTCGCGCGGGCACTTGTACGGCACCAGTTCCGCCCGGACGAAGGCGCGCAGCGCGTCCGGCTCCGGCCGGGCTCCGGGCCGCGGCACCACGTACGCCACCGCGATCTGCCCGCGCGCCTCGTCGGGGCGGCCGACGACCGCGGCCTCCGCCACGTCCGGGTGGCGCAGCAGCGCGTCCTCGACCTCCGGGCCCGCGATGTTGTACCCGGCGGAGATGATCATGTCGTCGGCGCGGGCCACGTACCGGAAGTAGCCGTCCGGCTCGCGGACATAGGTGTCCCCGGTGATGTTCCAGCCGTGGCGCACGTACGCCGTCTGCCGCTCGTCGGCGAGGTAGCGGCAGCCGACCGGGCCGCGCACGGCGAGCAACCCGGGCTCGCCGTCGGGGAGCTCGGTGCCGTCGGCGTCGATGACACGGGCCTGCCAGCCGGGCACCGGCACGCCGGTGGTGCCCGGGCGGATCGCGTCGTCGGCGGCGGAGACGAAGATGTGCAGCAGCTCGGTCGCCCCGATGCCGTTGATGACGCGCAGGCCCGTCGCCTCGTGCCAGGCGTGCCAGGTGGCGGCGGGCAGGTTCTCCCCGGCGGAGACGCAGCGGCGCAGCGAGGCGATGTCGTACGCGCCCGTGGACAGCTCGGCGAGCATCGCCCGGTACGCGGTCGGCGCCGTGAACAGGACCGACACCCGGTGCTCGGTGACGGCCGCCAACAGGCGGCGCGGGCCCGCGTGTTCGAGCAGCAGCGCCGAGGCGCCGGCCCGCAGCGGGAAGATCACCAGGCCGCCGAGCCCGAAGGTGAAGCCCAGCGGCGGACTGCCCGCGAACACGTCGTCCGGTGTCGCCTTGAGGACGTGCCGCGCGAAGGTGTCGGCGATCGCCAGCACGTCCCGGTGGAAGTGCATGCAGCCCTTGGGCCGCCCGGTCGTCCCCGAGGTGAAGGCGATCAGCGCGACGTCGTCGTCGGCGGTGGCCACGGCCTCGTAGGACGGCGGCTTCGACGCGGCCCGGCGGTCGAGGTCGTCCGCCCCGTCCCCGCCGAACGTGACGACGCGCAGGCCGGGCACGTCCGCCTTGTCCAGGTCGTCGAGGGTCCGGACGTCGCACAGCGCGTGGCGCACCCGCGCGATCGCACACATCGTGGCCAGCTCGGCCGGCCGCGCCTGCGCCAGCACGGTCACGGCGACCGCGCCCGCCTTCATGACCGCGAGCCAACAGGCCGCCAGCCGCGGCGTGGTGGGGCCGCGCAGCAGGACGCGGTTGCCGGGGACCACGCCGAGGTCCTCGGTCAGCACGTGCGCGATCCGGTCGACGCGGGCCCGCAACTCACCGTAGGACCAGGTGGGCCGGCCGGGGGAGTGGAAGGCGGGCCGGTCCGGGCCGAACCGGCGCACGGTCGTGTCGAGCAGTTCCGCGCCGCAGTTGAGCCGCTGCGGATAGCGCAGGGCGGGCAGGTCGAAGGTGAGGCGGGGCCACCGGGCCGCGGGCGGCAGATGGTCGCGCGCGAACGTGTCGGTGTGGGCGGACGCGTGCAGGGACTGCTGGGACCGTGGCCTCATCGTGGAGCGCCCCCTTGCCGTGGCGTGGTCGCGCACCGAGCGTATCGTGATGGTGACGGCAGTCAACGGGGCGCGATACGGTGCGGGGAGTCCGAGGGCCGGCCGGCCACCGTCGTGGGAGGAGCTCCGGAGTATGGGCACTTTCTCGCTCGCACCCCACCAACTCGCCTGGTGCGCCGAGCTGCGCGCCCTGGCGGAGCGCCACCTCGCTCCGCTCGCCGAGCAGGGCGCCCCGGACCGGGTCAACCGTCCCCTCGTCGCCGCGCTCGGCCGGTTCGGCCTGCTGGAGCGCCTGTTCACCTCCGGCGCGCTCGATCTGTGCCTGATGCGCGAATCCCTCGCCCAGGTCTGCACCGAGGCCGAGACGGCCCTCGCCCTGCAAGGGCTCGGGGCGCATCCCGTGCACGCGTACGGCACGAAGGAGCAGCGCGAGCGGTGGCTGCCGGAGGTGGGCGCGGGCCGGGCGGTCGCCGCGTTCGCGCTCAGTGAGCCGGGCGCGGGCTCCGACGCGGCGGCCCTCGCGCTGCACGCCGGGGCGGACGGCACGGGCTGGCGCCTGACCGGGGAGAAGTACTGGATCTCGAACGCCCCGGAGGCCGATTTCTACACGGTCTTCGCCCGGACGGGCCCGGGCACGGGGGCCGCCGGGGTCACCGCCTTCCTGGTCCCCGCCGACCGGCCGGGGCTCGGCGGCGACCACCTCGACATGCTCGCCCCGCACCCCATCGGCTCGCTCGTCCTCGACGGCGTGCCGGTGGGGGAGTCGGACGTGCTCGGTGAGGTCGGCGGCGGTTTCCGGGTCGCGATGCGCACCCTGGACCTGTTCCGGCCCAGCGTCGGCGCGTTCGCGGTCGGCATGGCGCAGGCGGCCCTGGACGCGACCGTGGCCCACACCGCGCAACGCGAGGCGTTCGGCGGCCCGTTGAGCGAGCTGCAGACCGTCGCCCACCAGGTCGCCGACATGGCGCTCGGCGTCGAGTCGGCCCGGCTCATGGTGTACGCGGCCGCGTCCGCCTACGACGAGGGCGCGGACGGGGTGCCCGCGCGGGCGGCGATGGCCAAGCTCCTCGCGACGGAGACGGCGCAGCGCGTCGTGGACACGGCGGTGCAGCTGCACGGGGCGCGGGCGCTGCGCAGCGGCCACCTCCTGGAACACCTGTACCGCGAGGTGCGGGCGCCGCGCGTCTACGAGGGCGCGTCCGAGGTCCAACGAGCCGTCATCGCCCGCGCCTTGTACCGGCGTCAGGCGCACCAGGCGGAGCCGCGCGCTCAGCGGCCGCACCCGCAGGGGGCCGACGGGAAGGGGGCGGTCCGATGAGCCCGGCGCCGACGGGCCGGGGCCCCCAGCGGATCAACCCGCCCGAACTCCCGCCGCCCGCGGGCTTTACGCACGCCGTCGTCGCCACCGGCAGCCGCCTGGTCCTGCTCGCCGGGCAGACGGCCCTGGACGCGGACGGGGCGATCACCGGCACGACGCTGCCCGAGCAGTTCGAGCGGGCCCTGCGCAATCTCCTCACCGCGCTGCGCCACGCGGGCGGCACCCCGGCCGACCTCGCGCGCGTCACGGTCTACACGACGGACGTCCCGGACTACCGCGCCCACGCCGGTGAACTCGGGCGGATCTGGCGGGGGTTGGCGGGCCGTGACTACCCCGCGATGGCGGTGATCGGCGTGGTCCGGCTCTGGGACGCACAGGCCTTGGTCGAACTGGACGGCACAGCGGTCCTGCCCTGACCGGACGCGCGGCACGGCCTTGGCCCCCGACGCACGGCCCCGGCCCCGAAGCACCGGCCCGTGCCGCCCGACGCGCGGCACGGACCCGACCGCCCGACGCACCGGACCGGTCCGGGCTCGCGGTCACGGGGCCAGCGGCACCCGGAACCGCCGCCGGTACTCCGTCGGCGTCAGGTTCAGGCGGCGGCGGAACGCCCGGACCAGCGTGTCCGTCGTCCCGAACCCGCACAGCGTGGCGACCCGCTCCACCGTGGCGTCCGACGACTCCAGTTCGTGGCGGGCCTTCTCCACCCGGACCGACTCGATGTACGCGTGCGGCGTGGTGCCCAGTTCCGTCTTGAAGAGGCGGGTCAGGTGCCGGTCGCTGACATGGGCGTACGCGGCGAGGTCCACGACGGTGAGCGGCTCCCCGATGTGCCGCAGGATGTGGTGGCGCAGGTCCTCGATGCGCCGCGTCGTCGACACCTGCTCCAGCGGGACGCTGAACTGGCTCTGGCCGCTGGGCCGTTTCAGGTACATCACCAGTTGCCGCGCGACCCGCAGGGCGACCGCCTCGCCGAGGTCGTCGGCGATCAGCGCGAGCGAGAGGTCGAGGCAGGCGCTGATCCCGGCCCCCGTCCACACGTTCCCCTCGCGGATGAAGATGGGGTCGGCGTCGACCTCCACGGCCGGGTGGTCCGCGGCGAGTTGCTGCGCGGTCGACCAGTGCGTCGTGGCGCGCTTGCCGTCGAGCAGCCCGGCGGCCGCGAGCAGATGCGCCCCGACGCAGACCGACGTGATCCGGTGCGTCCGCCCGGCCAGCACCCGCACCCACTCCACAAGGCGCGGGTCGACGAGCGGATGGACCCGGCGCTCCTCGTCGAACTCCACCGCCCCCGGCACGATGAGGGTGTCGATGCTGCCCGCGGCGGCCCGCGCGAAGGTGATGTCCGGCAGGATGCGCACCCCCGCGCCCGTGGTGACGGGGTCCAACGTCTCGGCCGCGAGCAGCACCCGGTACCCCGCCGCCTCCTCGGTCTCGCGCAGGGCCAGCGAGAACACCTCCGGCGGCCCGGTGACGTCGAGCAGGTCGACGCCCTCGAAGAGCACGATCAGGATGAGTCGTCCGGCGGTCTCCGGCACGCGCTTCCCCCTCCAGAGCAGACCGACACCAGTCATGTCGGTATCTGCATGTTAGACGTCATTGCCGACGTCACAGCGGGGTCATAGCTTTATGGACGTGGCCCGGCGATCATCCCGGACCGCGCCTCCCACCCGGATTTCCGAAGGCGGTACACCCATGTCCCGAACCACGCTGCGCGAGCTGAACGGCTTCGACGAGACCCCCGCGACGCTGGCCGGCTCGACCCTGATCCTCATCGACTTCCAGAACACCTACACCCAGGGCGTGATGGAGCTCGACGGCTGGGAGGCGTCCCTGGACGCCGCCGCGCAGCTCCTGGCACGGGCCCGGGAGGCTGGCACCAAGGTCGTGCACGTCATCAACGACGGTGGCGAGGGCACCCCGTACGACATCCGCGCCGAGATCGGGCAGATCCACCCCAAGGTCGCGCCGGTCGACGGGGAGCCCGTCGTCGTCAAGCAGGTCCCGAACGCCTTCGTCGGCACGGACCTCGCCGGTCACCTCACCGAGGGCCAGGACGTCGTCGTCGCGGGCTGGATGACGCACATGTGCGTGGCGTTCACGGCGCAGGGCGCGTTCCTCGCCGGCCACCGGCCCACCGTCGTCGCCGAGGCCAGCGCCACCCGTTCGCTCCCCGTCGCGGGCACCGAGGTCCCTGCGGAGCAGGTGCACCAGGGGGCCCTCGCCACCATCGCCGACCTGTACGGCGTCGTCGTCCTGTCGCAGAAGGAGATCGTCTGATGAAGCTGCTCCGCTCCGCCGCCGCCCTGGGCGCCGCCGCCGTCCTCGCGGCCACCATGACCGCGTGCGGCGGCAGCTCCGAGGCCGCCACCCGCACCGACGACGGCGACCGCCGGCCCGAGAAGAACTACGCGCAGGACACCACGACGCTGCGGCAGCTGACGAAGGCCGACGAGACCCCGGCGACGCTGTCGGACTCCACGCTCGTCCTCGTCGACTACCAGAACGTCTACACCGGCGGCGCGATGGAGCTGACCGGCTGGCGCGCGGCCGTCGACAACACCAAGGCCCTCCTCGACCGGGCCCGCAAGGCCCACACCCCGGTCGTCCACATCGTCGAGAAGGGCTACGACCTCACGTCGAAGGCCGGTCAGATCATCCCGGCGCTCAAGCCGGCCAAGGGCGAGACCGTCGTGGAGAAGGCCGTCCCGAACGGCTTCCACGAGACGAACCTCGACGCCGTGCTCAAGAAGACCGGCCGCAAGAACGTCATCATCTCCGGCTTCATGACGCACATGTGCACCCTGTTCACCACCGAGGGCGCCGTCTACCAGGGTTACGCCCCGACCGTCGTCGGCGACGCCTCCGCCACCCGGCCGCTGCCGGTCCGGGGCAACCCCCGGGGCATCCCGGCCCGCCAGGTGCACGAGGCCGCGCTCGCCACGATCCAGGACCGGTTCGGCGTCGTCGTGCCCAAGCAGCGCGACATCAAGTGACGTAGCCGCACCGGGGAGAAAGGCGCCCAGGGCCCGGGCGCCCCTCTCCACTCCCACACACCACAACCACCCCCCCTGATCCCCCCATCCCCCCAATCCCCCCAAAGAAGGTCCCCCCATGTACGTGATCCCCCCGCGCCACAAGAAACCGCACCTCACATCCCCAGGGAGAGAACGAAGATGGCTACGCGCAGAGGATTCATAGGCGGCGCCACCGGCATCGGCACCGCTGCCCTGATCGGCGCCTCCGCGGCCCCGAGCGCGGCGGCGGAGGCGACGGCGGCGGTCACCCAGACCCAGGCCCGCGATTCGCTCTTCGCGGTCAACGCGGGCATGCGGGCCAACTACGCCACGCTGAAAGCCGAGTTGATCAAACACCTCGCCCCGGTCGTCGTGGTCCAGAACGACGCCAAGGGCGGCCGCTTCACCCTCGTGACCCAGGACGGACAGGTGTCCGCCAACCCGGTGCCGCAGACGTTCGAGCTGGCGAAGTCCATCGCTCACGTCCCCCTCGGCATCTTCTCGGTGATCGCTTCCTACCTGGCGGACAAGATTCCGAACCTGCCCAACGCGAACCGGATCGACCCGCACGACCTCGTCATGGTCGCGTTCAACGACGAGACGTCCACCGCCTGGATCGAGCCCCTCAAGGCCTACGCCGCCAAGCTCACCACCGCCCGCGCCAACCTCGCCGCGGCAGCGCTGCCCGCCGCGCTGACCACGTCCTGCGCGACCATCCTCGACGGCGGCCTGAAGTTCATCAACGCCTCGATCTCCGCGAAGCGTTTCGACATGAAGTCCTTCGAGGACTTCTCCGGGAGCGTCTACCCGGCCATCCGCACCAACATGGAGCACGCCTCGCAGGCCCAGATCTCGGGCGTGCGGGAGATCATGAAGACGTGGCGCGCCAAGGTCGGCGAGGCGGCGTGGGCCGATCTCTACTGCGTGGTGCTCTCCCAGTGGACGACCAGCGTCCTCAACCAGAACACCATCATCCTCAAGGACTGCATGAACGCGGCGAAGGTCGCCACGCACCTCATCGACCTGCCCGGCCTGGAGCCGCCGGCCGACCCGGTCTTCACCGCCCTCGACAACCTCGCCCGCATCGTCCAGGACAACATCGCCGCCGAACTGGTCTTCCCGAAGGACACGACGGTCGCCGACGCCCTCAAGGGCCAGCAGGACCTGCTCTCCGACGAGATCCTCAAGCAGCTCGGCAGCAACACGGTGACGGCCCCCGCCGCCCCCTCCTACAACACGGTCGCCGCCGCGGGGGTGTGCCCGGTCCCGCACTAGCCGCTCCGCAAGCCGCTCGCGCCCTGGGTTCCACCCCCCAGGGCGCGGGCGCTCCTCAGCCGCCCGAAGCGTGAGCGCGCGGGCCGGTGGCGGTCAGGGCGAGCACCGCCTGGTCGTCGTCGATCTCGCGGGCGCCGGTGAAGGCGCGGACCGCCCGGGTGAGCGCGTCGATGACGTCCTGCGCGCCGCGGGGCGCGCCGGGGCCGCCCACGACCGCGCGCAGGCGTTCCTCGCCGAACTGCTCCCCCTGGCCGTTGCGGGCCTCGGTGATGCCGTCGGTGTACAGGAGCAGGGTCTCGGACGGGCGCAGACGGAAGCGGTGGGTGGCCAGCGGGGGGTCGGCGGTGATGCCCAGCAGGGAACCTTCACTGGGGACGAAGGCCGCGTTCCCCTGCGCGTCCACGCGCAGGGGCAGGGTGTGCCCGGCGCGGACCAGGGTGATGTCGAGCCCGCCGTCGTCCGCCGGGGCGAGGTGGCCGTGGACCAGGGTCACGAAGCCCTGCCCGTGGCTGGCCGGGCGGGCCAGGAGCGCGTTGTTGACGGCACGGACGACCGCGTCGGGGCCGGGCAGCAGCGGGGCGACGGCGCGTGCGGTGTGGCGGACCAGGGCGGTGGTGGTCGCGGCGAGGGCGCCGCGTCCGCACACGTCGCCGAGCATGAAGGCCCAGGTCTCTCCCGCCAGCGGGAAGATGTCGTAGAAGTCACCGCCGATGTCGAGTCCTTCGCCGGCCGGATGGTAGAACGCGGCGGCCTCGGCCCCCGGCAGATCGGGCAGGTCGGTGAGGAGCAGCCCGGCCTGGAGGTCGCGGGCGAGGGCGGCGCGGTGGCTGTACTGGCGGGCGCTGAGCGCGGAGGAGGCGGCCCGGCGGGCGAGTTCCTCGGCCAGGGCGACCGTGCGGCCGTCGAAGCTGACCTCACCGGTGGACAGCAGCGTCAGGGCGCCGAAGGGCCGGCCGCGGTCGAGCAGGGGCACGCACACATAGCCGGTCACCCTCAGGTCGTGCCAGGGGCCCGGCCCGCTCGGGGCGCGCCGGGCGACCTCGCTCACCCCGGTGGCCAGGACGCGGCCCAGCGCGTCGTCCAAGTCGTCGTGGACCGGGGAGTGCGCGCCGAGCAGCTCCTCCTGCCACGGGGCGGCCGCGGCGCAGCCCACCCGGCGGACCCGGCCCGCCTCCACGATGTCGACCGCGCACAGCGGCGCCAGGGCCGGCGCGCACACGGCGGCCAGCCGCTGGAGGGTCCGGGTGTGGTCCAGGCCGGCGGAGAGCGCGGTGCTGGCCTCCAACAGGAACGCCAGGTCCTTGTGCGCGGCCGCCTCCTTCGCCTCGGCGGCCAGCCGGGCCTGCTCGGTGTGGTGGCGTTCGATCGCCAGCGCGGCGGTCCCGGCGAAGACCCGCGCCAGGACGAGGTCGGCGTCCTCGGGCGCACGAGGAGCGCGGTGGTACATCGCGAAGGTGCCCAGCAGCGAACCGTCCCGGCCCAGGATCGGGGTGGACCAGCACGCCGCGAGGCCCGCGCTGTCCGCGAGGTCGC
The DNA here is from genome assembly GCF_040611655.1 of Streptomyces sp. NPDC006552. Lineage (NCBI taxonomy): Bacteria > Bacillati > Actinomycetota > Actinomycetes > Kitasatosporales > Streptomycetaceae > Streptomyces > Streptomyces sp. NPDC006552. Next base: position 37,140 of record NZ_JBEXOS010000033.1, on the reverse strand, counting down.
GGAAGTCGTCCCAGAAGGGGTGGGAGGCGATGTCCTCGACGATGACCATCTGCCGCCGGTGCGCCGCCGTGCCGCACGAACCGACCCCCTCACCGGCGGCGATGCCGTCGATGGCCCGGTTGTAGAAGTCGGGCAGGCTGGGAGCGGCGCCGTGGTGCAGGTGCCGCCCCTCGGCGTCGGCGAGCAGCACCGAGACCAGCACCCCGCCGGGGGCGAGGCCCTCGATGGCCCGGGCCATGCCCTCCAGGATCTGCTCCAGCGGGGCCTGGAGGGCTATCTGCTCCAGCAGCGCCCGGTGCTCCGCGGTCAGCCGCTGCGCGTGGACCGCCTGGGTGCTCTCCACCCCGATGATGCGCACCCCGGTCACGCTGCCGCCCCGGTCGCGGCGGGGCTCGTAGGAGAAGTCGAAGAACGCCTCGCGGGCGGCGGGGCCCGGGTCGAGGAGCAGCCGCATCCGGTGGCCGGTGCAGGGCCGGCCGGTGCGGTAGACCCGGTCGAGCAGGGCGACGAACCCCTGGTCCACGAGTTCCGGCACCACCTGGCCGATCGGCACACCGGTCCGCACGCGTTCTCCGCCGCCGATGGCCTGGAAGAAGGCCGGGTTGGCGGCCTCCACCATGTGCGCGGGTCCGGCCAGCGCCGCGAAGACGGCCGTGGCCCGGCCGAACAGCACGTGGAGATCCTGCTCCGCGCCGTCCCGCGCGTCCCGGTCGCGCCGCCGCTCACCGGCCGGAACGGTCTGTTGTGCCGGAACGCGGGTCATGGCCCCTGCTGCCTCTCGCTCGTCGGCCACCACTCCTGCCGGCCGGTCGGTGCGTACCGCGTCCGCTGCTTCGCGCAGCCGCACGGCCCTGTCGGAGACCGGCTGCCCGCGATCCGAGCACACAGGCACACGCGTTCGACGCAATATCCTCCGAGAACGTCCACAGATCCCCACCGGGGACGGGGACCGCTCCCCGGTCTCGGGCGGCCCGACACCGCCGGAGCGCGTCGTAGTGGCCTGCTGCCAGAGGGACGTGCCTCGCCTGTACGAGTTCGACGCCGGCCGGGATCGTGTGACGAGCCCTCAGCAGTGGCTCCGCCGCGGCCGGTACGAACTGCCGACCTCATAGCGGCCGGCCCCCGGCACCCTGAACCGCACCCACGCACCGTCACGTTCGATGCAGCCCGCGCTGGTGCGCAACCAGGGGGAGTAGGCGACGCGCAGGCGTACCGTCCCCTGTCTCCGGGCGCGGACGGTGACGTGGGCGTTGTCGCTGCCGACCACGGACGCGCCGGCGCCGGTGACCAGAGGGCGGGCGTTCTTGACGGCGTAGATCCGCCAATGGGCGTCATGCCACACAGGCGTCAGCCAGTTCGGTTCGCTCCGTACCAGCTCGGCCTCCTCCTCCGCCGCACCGTCCGGCTCACCGTCGGGCAGGACGACGTACGTCACCGCCCAGTTGCTGAGCCAGGAGCGGTACGTCGCGGCCGAGAACCGGCCGTCGTAGAAGAGGCGGCCGCGCTCCACATCGACCTGGCGGTTCCAGCCGCGGGCAAGATGCAGGTGGGGGCCGAGCACGGTGGTCTCGCGGTGGTCGACCGCCGGCACGACCTCCACGCGGGCCCGGTCCGCGCCGAGCCGCCTGAGCGCTGCCAGGACGCCGTCCGCCTCCGTGGCCCAGGCGGGCACCGGTGTCGACATCTTCGTCACGTGAAGGGTGTGCGAGGTGACCCAGTGGAGGGAGATGGCGAGCGCCACCGCGAGCGCCGCTTTGTGCAGCAGGCGTCCCTTTTCGGCCAGTACCGCGGCGAGGAGTACCGGGCCGCCGAACAATTCGGCCAGCCGGACGGCATTGGACCCCACGGGCGTGGGGATCAGCGCCGACAACACGATGCCGAGGGCGTATGCCGCGGTGCCGCAGCGGAGCACGCGCCACTCGCGCGGAGCGAAAGCGGCGAGGAGGACGCTGAAGAGGACCGGCTTCCACAGATCGCTCGCGGACATGGGCATCACGCCACGGAACGGGAAGAGCAGCGTCGTCAGGCCCACCACCGCGACCGGGGGAGCGATCAGGGCGACGGCGGTGCCGCATTCGCGGTTCAGGAGCCGGCCCGCACCGCATACGAGAAGGAACAGCCCGGAAACCGGGCTGGCCAAGGTGGCAAGCATGCTGAAAATGCCGGCGGCGGCAAGGCGCCTATTGTTCCCGGTCGACATCAGACAGGCACCCAGCGCAGGCACGATGCCCAGCGCGAAAGTGGACCGGCCCGACGCGACGTTGCCCCATAGGAACAGCACCGCCAGGAGCGCGGGCCCCATCGGATGACGGACGCCGCTGCGTACGAACACGCAGCCGACGAGCCATGAGGCGGCAATGCCTGCGGCCGCGGTGACGGTACGTACCCCGAACAGCGCCATCAAGGGCGGCGCCAGAACGCTGTAATTTCCTACATGGACGCCGCCGTACCAAGCGAGGTTGTAAGGCGAACCCGGGTGCTCGGCGACAAAGCGCGTCCAGGAAACCTGCGCGGCGAGATCCCCGCCTCCGGTGGCCAGGAAGAGGGCCCACAGAACATACGCGGGGAGAGCGAGCGTGGCGGCCGCGATGGGCACGCGGTGCCGTTCCCGGAAAGTGCGTATCCGTCTCGGCTCGGCGGGGCGGGTGTTCTTCCGCTGAGTGGGCAGCACGGCCGTCGACGGGAGAGCGGATTCCGCGAGAGGATTCCGTTCGGTATCCCGTTCGGTGAATCTCTGCGAGATTTTCCCGTCCTCAGGTCGGTTCCATGGCCCGTGACGCGGAACGGGATCCATCTCTCCGCTGTACGGTGCCCTGCCGGGCGAACGACCTGCATGCAAGCATTGCCTTCCTGCGAAGGTCAACGCGTTTATGGTGCTTCGGCGCGGCGCAATGGCTGGAATTGGCCGTCATGTGAGCGCCGGCACGGACGCGGCGGGGCCATATCGCGTCCCGCGGCCGCCCGGCCGGTAGGCCCCGTCGATGAGTCACCGGCCGAACGATGTGCCCGGAGTTCACTGCGTCACCCGCCCACCCCCGCCGGGACCCGGCTCCAGGTGGTCGTCGGGGAGCCGGCCGTCGGCAGCTGGACCGTGCCCCGCCGGGCAGCGGGCCGGAGAGGGGCGCGGCGGCGCTCGTGCGCTCAGATGTCCCGGAACGTCTCGATCTGCGCCCCCACGGAGTTGAGCCGCTCCGCCAAGTCCTCGTAACCCCGGTTGATGACGTACACGTTGCGCAGCACCGACGTGCCCTCCGCCGCCATCATCGCGAGCAGGACGACCACGGCGGGGCGCAGGGCCGGCGGGCACATCATCTCGGCGGCCCGCCAGCGGGTCGGGCCCTCGACGAGGACCCGGTGCGGGTCGAGGAGTTGGAGGCGGCCGCCGAGGCGGTTGAGGTCGGTCAGGTAGATGGCGCGGTTGTCGTAGACCCAGTCGTGGATGAGGGTCTGACCCTGGGCGGCCGCCGCGATCGCCGCGAAGAACGGCACGTTGTCGATGTTCAGGCCGGGGAACGGCATCGGGTGGATCTTGTCGATCGGGGCCTCCAGCTTGGAGGGCCGGACGGTGAGGTCCACCAGGCGCGTGCGGCCGTTGTCGGCGACGTACTCGGCCGTGCGGTCGTGGTCGAGCCCCATCTCCTCCAGGACCGCCAGCTCGATCTCCAGGAACTCGATCGGCACCCGCCGCACCGTCAGCTCCGACTCGGTGACGACGGCGGCGGCGAGCAGGCTCATCGCCTCGACCGGGTCCTCGGACGGCGAGTAGTCCACGTCGACGTCGATCCGCGGGACGCCGTGCACGGTGAGGGTCGTCGTGCCGATGCCGTCCACCCGCACGCCCAGGGCCTCCAGGAAGAAGCACAGGTCCTGCACCATGTAGTTGGAGGAGGCGTTGCGGATCACCGTGGTGCCGTCGTGCCGGGCCGCGGCGAGCAGCGCGTTCTCCGTGACGGTGTCGCCGCGCTCGGTCAGCACGATGGGCCGCTCCGGCACGACGTCCGCCTGCACCTCGGCGTGGTACAGCCCTTCGGTGGCGGTGATGTCCAGGCCGAACCGGCGCAGCGCGATCATGTGCGGTTCGATGGTGCGGGTGCCGAGGTCGCAGCCGCCGGCGTACGGCAGCTGGAAGCGGTCCATGCGGTGCAGCAGCGGGCCGAGGAACATGATGATCGAGCGGGTGCGGCGGGCCGCGCTCGCGTCGATGGCGCCCATGTCGAGCCGGGCGGGCGGGACGATCTCCAGGTCCACGCCGTCGTTGATCCACCGGGCGCGCACGCCGATCGAGCTGAGCACTTCGAGCAGGCGGTAGACCTCCTCGATCCGCGCGACGCGCCGCAGCACCGTGCGCCCGTCGTTCAGCAGCGAGGCGCAGAGCAGTGCGACGCACGCGTTCTTGCTCGTCTTCACGTCGATCGCACCGGACAGCCGCCGGCCGCCGACCACGCGCAGGTGCATCGGGCCCGCGTAGCCCAGGGAGACGATCTCGCTGTCCAGCGCTTCGCCGATCCGGGCGATCATCTCAAGGCTGATGTTCTGGTTGCCGCGCTCGATGCGGTTCACGGCGCTCTGGCTGGTGCCGAGCGCCTCGGCAAGCTGGCTCTGTGTCCAGCCCCGGTGCTGTCGGGCGTCACGGATGAGCTTGCCGATGCGTACGAGGTAATCGTCTGCCATGCCGGAAGGCTATCTCACATATGAGATGCCGCATGCCCGGTGACCCGTGTGGGGGACGAGGAAAGCGGCAACCGGCTCAGCGGCGCCTGGCCGACCGCGTCCGGCGCCAGCCGAAGGGGCCCGGCAGGTCCATCGAGGTCGTGCTCCGGCCGGTACTGCTGTGCGTGTGCCGCGGCCCGTGCGAGCCGCCGCCCGTCGTGATCGACCACGACTTGCGGTTGATGTTGAGCCGTACTCCCGGCAGGATCCGGAAGCTCTTGCGGAACGTGAGCGGCATGACTGCGGGCTCCTTCCGTACGGTCCGTCCGTGCGGTTCTCCCCGCATACCCCGGCGCGGCGCGATCAGTCGGGGGGCCGGGCGGGAGCGCTGGTGCTTCTCCCGGCCCCGTACGACGATGGGAGGGGCGCGCACGGGTGCGCGACGGCACCGCTTGATGGCCCCGCCGGGTGATGTACTAGAGTTATCTCGACATCGAGATATCTGCCGAGGCGCACCGCCGCCACCGGCGCCGCCGACACTGGTGGTAAGGGTTACCTAACTTAGCCTTGCCTCAGCGAATTCGGCAACGTGGCGTGACGGCAGGATTGCGGTGGAACGCGCACATATATGAAGGAGACTGTCGTGTCGGCGAACAGCTTCGACGCCCGCAGCACGCTGCGCGTGGGCGACGAGTCGTATGAGATCTTCAGGCTGGACAAGGTCGAGGGCTCTGCTCGCCTTCCCTACAGCCTCAAGGTGCTGCTGGAGAACCTGCTCCGCACCGAGGACGGCGCGAACATCACCGCCGACCACATCCGTGCCCTCGGCGGCTGGGACTCCCAGGCCCAGCCCGCGCAGGAGATCCAGTTCACGCCGGCTCGCGTGATCATGCAGGACTTCACCGGCGTGCCCTGCGTCGTCGACCTCGCCACCATGCGTGAGGCCGTCAAGGAGCTGGGCGGCGACCCGGCCAAGGTCAACCCGCTCTCCCCGGCCGAGCTGGTCATCGACCACTCCGTCATCGCCGACAAGTTCGGCACGAAGGACGCCTTCGGCCAGAACGTCGAGCTGGAGTACGGCCGCAACAAGGAGCGCTACCAGTTCCTGCGCTGGGGGCAGACCGCCTTCGACGACTTCAAGGTCGTCCCCCCGGGCACCGGCATCGTCCACCAGGTCAACATCGAGCACCTGGCCCGCACGGTCATGGTCCGTAATGGCCAGGCGTACCCCGACACGCTGGTCGGCACCGACTCGCACACCACGATGGTCAACGGCCTGGGCGTGCTCGGCTGGGGCGTCGGCGGCATCGAGGCCGAGGCCGCGATGCTCGGCCAGCCGGTCTCCATGCTCATCCCGCGCGTCGTCGGCTTCAAGCTGACCGGTGAGCTCAAGGCCGGCACCACCGCCACCGACCTCGTCCTCACGATCACCGAGATGCTGCGCAAGCACGGCGTCGTCGGCAAGTTCGTCGAGTTCTACGGCGAGGGTGTGGCGGCCACGAGCCTCGCCAACCGCGCCACCATCGGCAACATGTCGCCGGAGTTCGGCTCCACCGCCGCGATCTTCCCGATCGACGACGAGACGCTGAAGTACCTGCGCCTGACCGGCCGCGACGAGCAGCAGGTCGCGCTCGTCGAGGCGTACGCCAAGGAGCAGGGCCTCTGGCTCGACCCGGCCGCCGAGCCCGACTTCTCCGAGAAGCTGGAGCTCGACCTCTCCACGGTCGTCCCCTCGATCGCCGGCCCGAAGCGCCCGCAGGACCGCATCGTCCTCGCGAACGCCGCCGAGCAGTTCAAGACGGACGTGCGCAACTACGTCGACTCGGTCGACGAGGCGGGCAAGGAGTCCTTCCCGGCCTCCGACGCCCCGGCCACCACGGACGGCGTCCCGTCGAACCCGGTCCTGGTGACCGCCCCCGACGGTTCGACGTACGAGCTGGACCACGGCGCGGTGACGGTCGCGGCCATCACCTCCTGCACCAACACCTCGAACCCGTACGTGATGGTCGCCGCCGCGCTCGTCGCGAAGAAGGCCGTCGAGAAGGGCCTGACCCGCAAGCCGTGGGTCAAGACCACCCTCGCCCCGGGCTCCAAGGTCGTCACCGACTACTTCGACAAGGCGGGGCTCACCCCCTACCTCGACAAGGTCGGCTTCAACCTCGTCGGCTACGGCTGCACCACCTGCATCGGCAACTCGGGCCCGCTGCCCGAGGAGGTCTCCCAGGCCGTCAACGACCACGACCTCGCCGTCACCTCGGTCCTCTCCGGCAACCGGAACTTCGAGGGCCGCATCAACCCCGACGTCAAGATGAACTACCTGGCGTCCCCGCCGCTGGTCGTCGCGTACGCCATCGCCGGTTCGATGAAGGTCGACATCACCAAGGACGCGCTCGGCGTCGACCAGGACGGCAAGCCCGTCCACCTGGCCGACATCTGGCCGACCGAGGCCGAGGTCAACGACGTCGTCGCCAACTCCATCGGCGAGGACATGTTCAACAAGTCCTACGCCGACGTCTTCGCGGGCGACGCCCAGTGGCAGGCGCTGTCGATCCCGACCGGCGACACCTTCGAGTGGGACAGCGAGTCCACCTACGTCCGCAAGCCCCCGTACTTCGAGGGCATGACGATGGAGACCACTCCGGTCTCCGACATCACGGGCGCCCGCGTCCTCGCCAAGCTGGGCGACTCGGTCACCACCGACCACATCTCCCCGGCCGGCGCGATCAAGGCCGACACCCCGGCCGGCAAGTACCTCACCGAGCACGGTGTGGAGCGTCGTGACTTCAACTCCTACGGCTCGCGCCGGGGCAACCACGAGGTCATGATCCGCGGCACGTTCGCCAACATCCGCCTGCGCAACCAGATCGCGCCGGGCACCGAGGGCGGCTACACCCGCGACTTCACGAAGGAGGACGCTCCCGTCTCCTTCATCTACGACGCCTCGCGCAACTACATCGAGCAGGGCACCCCGCTGGCCATCCTGGCCGGCAAGGAGTACGGCTCCGGCTCGTCGCGCGACTGGGCCGCCAAGGGCACCGCGCTCCTCGGCGTCAAGGCCGTCATCGCCGAGTCCTACGAGCGCATCCACCGCTCGAACCTCATCGGCATGGGCGTCCTGCCGCTCCAGTTCCCGGAGGGCCAGACCGCGTCCTCCCTCGGCCTGACCGGCGAGGAGACGTTCTCCTTCACCGGCGTCGAGGAGCTGAACAACGGCACCACCCCGAGCACGGTCAAGGTCACCACCGACACCGGCGTGGAGTTCGACGCGGTCGTCCGCATCGACACCCCCGGCGAGGCGGACTACTACCGCAACGGCGGCATCATGCAGTACGTGCTGCGCAACCTGATCCGCAACTGAGCGGCGGGTCGCAGTAGTGAGGGCCGCGTCCCGGGGGTGCCCGGGGCGCGGCCCTTCGCGTTGCGCACGGTGCTCAGTGAGCGCCGGGGCGGATCAGTTGCGGTAGCGGTAGAGGATCCGGCCGCGCGTCAGGTCGTAGGGGCTCAGCTCCACCAGGACCCGGTCGAACGGCAGGATCTTGATGTAGTTCTTGCGGATCTTGCCGCTGATGTGGGCGAGCACCTTGTGCCCGTTCGTCAGCTCCACTTGGAACGTGGCGTTGCGCAGGCACTCGGTGACGGTGCCCTCGATCTCGATACCGGTCTTGGACATCAGTGAAGTACGACCTCCAGGTTGGTTCCGACGCGTTCCGCGCCGATGTCGTCGAACAGTGCGGCGGCGGCCGTGTTGGCCGCGCCGATCTCGGCCGTGGCCCGGGTGGTCCCCGACCGGTGCAGGGAGTTCAGCACGTCGGACAGGAGCGCCCGCGCGATCCCGCGCCGCTGCCGCTCCGCCCGTACGGCGAGCAGCCCGATCCTGGGCTGCCGGGGGACCGGCGCCACCCGGATCAGCCCTGCGTACCGGTCGCTCTCGGCGGCGACCGCGTACTTCGTCGGGTCGACCACCGTGGCGTCGTCCAGGCGCGGCAGCACCTCGGCCGGCATCTCCCGCCAGCCGAGCGTCGCCTCGACCTCGGCCCTGATCGCGCGGTCCAGCTCGCGCAGGGGTTCCTTCTCCGCCGCGCCCAGCGGGAGGATCGTCACGCCCTCAGGCGGGCGGGCCGCGCCGAGTCCGGTGATCTCCGGGTCGGTCGGTACGCGGTACACGTGCTCGGTGCGCGCGGGGGTGAATCCCGCCTGCTCCCACCGGGACGACAGCGCCAGGTCGGCGGTGTCGACCAACGTGTACAGCGGCCTCGGCAGCTCCGCCAGCATGGCGGCGGCGAGCCGGTCGAACGCCGTGTCGTGCCAGGCGTCGATGCTCAGGAAGGTCCGGCCGTCGTGCCTGCGCCAGGTCTCGCCCCGGCCGACCACCTGGTCGTCCTCCAGCGCGTGCCAGTGCCGGTCGGCCACGCGCGTGATCTCTGTGGTGTCCATAGGTCTCTGCCTCTCGGAATCGCCCAGTACGGGCGCTCCCGGCGACCTATGTCAGTGGCCGGCCCGTGAGAAGGAGGAGAGCACCCACGTGCGTACTGCTGTCATGGGTCCCACCTCCTCGGGGTGCGTCACGGTTCGCGCCAGACTGTAAGCGACGTGCTGCCGCCGCGTCCACGCAATTAGGCGCGGGGCAACTGGAGGAACGCCGCCCAGGCGCGGGGCGCCACCGTGCAGTGGGGGCCTTCGGGGTTCTTGGAGTCGCGGATGTGGATGGCGGTGGGGTGGGTGCACATCCGGGTCCAGTTGTAGGCGACTTCGAGACAAGCGCCGCCCTCGTCACTGCTGTAGCTCGACTTGAACCAGTTCTGTGCGGTCGTCATTGCTCTCCTAGCAGCCGGTCCAGCAGGCCCTTCGTCGCCTCTGGGCTCAGAGCCTGTGACCGCAGCATCGCATACTTGCGTTCCAGGACGGAGACTTCGCCCGGGTGGGAAACCCACTGGCTGCCGCGCTGCGACTCGGTGTAGGCGAGGTGTTGATGGTCCGGGGTTTCAAGGAGGATGAACGGCCCTGCCGTTCCAGCGTTCTCCGGCGCGTCGAGGGCCAGTACCTGCAACGACAGTCCAGGAAGATCGGCGCATTCGCGCAGGAACCGCAACTGCCCGGCCCGTACCAGCGGTTCGGCGATAGCCAGCTTGAGCGCGGGCTCCCACACGACGAAGCTGAGCGTCGGCGGGCACTTGCGGTGCAGGATCTCCTGCCGCTCGGCACGCCCTGCCACCTTGGTCTCGATCTCGTCCTCGTCGTACGCGGGTACGCGCTGCCCGAGCAGCGTCCGGGCGAACTCCGAAGTCTGGAGGAGACCGGGCACGACCAAAGTGTCGTACCAGGACAGGGCGATGGCCTCCCGCTCGTGCTGGATGTACGACTCGGCCCACAAGGGGAACTGGTCGATCTCCGGCACATTGGCGACCGCGACGGCCAACGCCCCTTTGGTGTCCAGCGCTTGATCCATCAGCACGGCCGTGTCCATCGGCAACGGTCGCCTGCCCTGCTCGTACGCCGCGATGGTGGACTCCGCGATCACCAGTCTGGTGGCCAGCGTCGCCTGGGTGTATCCGGCCGCCTTGCGGAACAGGGCGAGCAGCTCACCGACCATCCTCAACGCCGACGGATTCTTCGGCGGACGCTTCCCAGGGCTCATGACGGTCAATCTCCCCGCCCCCACTCCCACTCGACCCCACGGGAACCCCGACAAAAAATCTGTCGGGGTCGACCCACTGTCCCGAGTGAATCACCCTCCACGACATTGGCATCCATGAATGAGGCAACCCGCGAGCGCTTCTACCGCCGTGAACGTCAATCGGTGCCCGCCGCCCGGGAGTTCACCCGAGCCGCCCTCGCCGCCTGGGGAAAGACGGCCCGCGCGGACGACATCCTGCTCTGCGTCAGCGAGCTGACGACCAACGCGCTGCTCCACGGGGTGCCGCCCGGCCGGGGCTTCCTGCTGCGGATCACGCGCGACGAGGCAGAGGGCACCGTCCACGTGGAGGTCCACGACAGCGGCACCGGAACCCCGGCCGTCCCCCGGTGGAGCGCCACCGCCGAGAACGGGCGCGGGCTGATCCTCGTAGAGGCACTGGCCGACACCTGGGGCGTGGGGGAGCGGGACCCGGGCAAGGTGGTGTGGTGCGCGTTCGGGCCCGGTGGCCGGGGCGCGCGGCCGCCCTGCGGGTGACGGCGCGGAGCCCTGTGGTGGAGGGCATGCGCGGGCACCGAGCACTGACGCGCCCCCTGTCCGCCGTCGGCGCCACCGGCCGTTCCCCCGGGCCCAGCGGCGGGAGACGTGACGGCCGGGACGGGCCCGCGGACCGGCGGCAGGACCGGCGCCTGCCCCTTCCTGACCGGTCGGGGCTCCCGCCCCGCCCGAGACCGCCCTCCGGGAACGCCAGAGGCGGACGTGAACCCGCCACGCCCGCCCCTGACCTCACCCGCTCATCGCGGGTCCGTCACGACAGCAGCTCCACCTCCGCCACCGTCGGCGCGTCGCCGGTGAACACCAGGCGGTAGTGCCGGTGCGAGCCCGGCGCCGCGACCGTGAACGCCCGCGTCTGCTTGTCCCACGCGAAGGACTCGCCGGACCGCTTGTCCACCGGCTTCCAGGACGTGCCGTCGTCCGAGGCCTCCAGGGCCCAGGCCGTGGGGGCCTTCGCCTTGTCGGCCGAGGTCAGCGTGTACTGCACGGCCTTCGTGCCGTCCGCGCCGACCGGCAGCTCCACCGGCTGCGACAGGCTCGCGCTCGTCGCCGAGGAGTTGTCGAACAGCGCCCCCGACCCGGTGATGGCGTCCTTGCGCGGCGAGGGCACCTTGTCGTCCTGCGTGATCGAGGTCGGCGCCGCGTCCTTGCCGGTGCCCCACGCCGACGGCTTCGAGCCCATCGCGAACTCGATGACCCCGCCCTTGGCGACGATCGAGTGCGGCAGCGACGTCTTGTTCCACGCCTTGCCGTTGACCTTCAGGCCCTGCACGTAGATGTTCTTCGCGCTGTTCTTCGGCGCCTTGATGACGAGCTTCTTGCCGTGCTCCAGGTGCAGCGTCATCTTCGTGAACTGCGGGGAGCCGATGGCGTACTCGCCGCTGCCCATGACCAGGGGGTAGAAGCCCATCGAGGAGAAGAGGTACCAGGCCGACTGCTCGCCGTTGTCCTCGTCGCCGTGGTAGCCCTGGCCGATCTCGCTGCCCGTGTAGAGCCGGGAGAGGACCTCGCGGACCTTCTCCTGCGTCTTCCAGGGCTGGCCCGCCGCGTCGTACATGTACGTGACGTGGTGCGCGACCTGGTTGGAGTGGCCGTACATGCCCATCCGCACGTCCCGCGCCTCGGTCATCTCGTGGATGACCCCGCCGTAGGAACCGGCGACGTCCGACGAGCCGGTCTCGGTCGTCGAGAAGTACGTGTCGAGCTTCTTGGCGAGACCGCTTCTGCCGCCGTAGAGGTTCGCGAGGCCCTTGCTGTCCTGGACGGCGGTGAACGCGTAGCCCCAGGCGTTGGTCTCGGTGTAGTCGTAACCCCAGATCGCGGGGTCGAACTTGTCCGAGGCCACACGCCAGCCGCCCTTGGCGTCCTTGCCCTGGAAGAAGCCCGTGCCGGCGGCCTTGTCGTCGAACATGTTCACGTAGTCACGGGCACGGTTGAGGAAGTACTCCGACTCCTCCTTGTACTGCTTCTTGCCCGTCTTCTTGTAGAGGGCCTGGCCCATCTGCGCGATGCCGTAGTCGTTGAGGTAGCCCTCAAGAGCCCACGACAGGCCCTCGTGCGTGTCGGAGCTGGTGTAGCCGAGGAAGGGCGAGGTCTCCATGCCCTTGCGGCCGACCCCCGACTGCGGCGGCACCACGGTCGCGTTCTTCACCGCCGCCTTGTACGCGTCCTCGGCGTCGAAGTCGACGCCCTTGACGTACGCGTCGGCGAAGGCGACGTCCGAGGACGTGCCGGTCATCAGGTCCGCGTAACCGGGCGAGGACCAGCGCGAGATCCAGCCGCCGTCCTTGTACTGCTGCACGAACCCGTCGACCAGCTCACCCGCCTTGTCCGGCGTCAGCAGCGAGTACGCGGGCCAGGTGGTGCGGTAGGTGTCCCAGAAGCCGTTGTTGACGTACGGCTTGCCGTCGACGATCTTCGCGCCGGTGTGGGTCGGGGTGTCGGGACCCGTCATCGGCGAGAACGGCGAGGCGTACTGAGACTTCGAACCGACCTGCTCGAAGCCGGAGTTGGGGTACAGGTACAGCCGGTACAGCGAGGAGTACAGCGAGGTCCGCTGGTCCTCGGTGGCACCCTCCACCTCCACCTTGTTCATCAGCGCGTCCCACTGGGCGCGCGCGGCGTCGCGCACGGACGTGAACGACTTCTTCTGCGGCAGCTCCTGCGCCAGGTTGGCCTTGGCCTGGTCGAGACCGATCAGCGAGGTCGCCAGGCGCAGCGTGACCGTGCGGTCCTTGCCCGCGTCGAAGGTGAAGTGCCCCTTCACGCCCGAGGACTCGGCGTCCTTGACCGGCTTGTCGAAGACGCCGTAGACGAACAGCCGTGTGGCGCCCGTCGACAGGCCCGACTTCACGTCCGAGTAGCCGGTGACGACGCCGTTGTCCTTGTCGAGCGTGAGACCGCCCTGCTCGGAGACGTTGTCGAAGACGACGCTCGCGTCCTTGCCCGGGTAGCTGAAGCGCAGCGCGGCGGCGTGGTCGGTCGGCGTCATCTCCGCCTTCACGCCGTTCTCGAACGTCACGCCGTAGTAGTACGGCTTCGCCGTCTCGTTCTCGTGCTTGAAGGGCAGCGCGCGGCCGGTGCGGGAGGTGTCCACCGTGGCCGCGGCCGACGGCATCATCTGGAACGTCTGCCGGTCGCCCATCCACGGACTCGGCTCGTGGCTCGCCGCCAGCGCCTCCATCGTGGGCAGGTTGTCCGCGTCGTTGTCCCGCGCGTAGTCGTACAGCCAGCTCAGCGAACCGGCGTTGGTCACCGGCGTCCAGAAGTTGAACCCGTGCGGCACGGCCGTCGCCGGGAAGGTGTTGCCGCGCGAGAAGCCGCCGCTGGAGTTGGTGCCGCGCGTCGTGGAGGCGTAGTCGCTCAAGTGCGCCTTGGGACGCACCGGTGCGGCCTGGTCGACAGTGATGTCGTCGACCCAGCCGCGGAACTTGGCCGGCCCCTTCGGGGAGTCGTACGCGACCAGGACGCGGTCGATCGTCTTGCCCGCGGCGACCGAGCCGATGCCCGACTTCACCGCGTTCCACTGGTTCACGTACAGCCGCTTGGCCGCGCCCTGCCCCTGCGGGGTCAGCAGTCCGCCGTTGGAGTCGACGGCCTTCAGGTCGCTCAGGTACGTGCCGTCGGTGAAGGCGAGGTCGACGGAGACGTTCGTGGCGTCGTAGTCCAGGTCCGTGTCGGCCATCTGCGGGAAGACCTTGTACGACAGCTCGGTGTTCTTGCGCACCGCCACGTCGACGTCGAAGACCTTGTTGTACGAGTACGCGCGCCCGTCGCCCTTGTGCGTGCCCGCGTAGCGCAGCGCGCGCTTGCCGGTGAAGCCGGCGCCGGCCTTGGCCGTCGGCGAGCCGCTCGGCCCGCGGTCCACGAGCGAGAGCATGTCCTCGGGCGCGGGGGCCTGGTCGTCCCCGGTCGAGAGCTGGAGGTCGGCGAGCTGGGTGGCGTCGGTCGCGCCGTTGTTCTTGGTGAACTCGATGCGGAAGTGGGCGTACTTCGCCGGCTTCTCGATCGTGTACGTCTTCGTCTGGAACCGCTTGTCGAACGTTTCGCCCGAGCGGGAGTCCAGCGTGGTCCACTGCGTGCCGTCGGCCGAACCCTTGAGGGTCCAGTCCTTCGGGTCGCGCTCGTCGTGGTCGTTGGCGGAGGTCAGCGCGTACTGGGTGACCTCGGCCGGCCCGTCCAGGTCGTACTCGACCCAGGCGGCCGGGGTGAACGCCAGCCACTTGCTGCTCGACTCGCCGTCGAGCAGGTGCTCCTTGGTCTCGCCGCCGCCCGCGTTCTCGTCGCTGGCGCGGACCTCGGTGACATGGCTGTTGACGCTGCCCGGTATGCCGCCGCTGTAGCCGCCGTCGACGCCGCTCGCCCGCTTGCCGCCGCCCGGGGCGGTGTCGACGGTGTTCAGCCAGTCCGGCGCGGGCTGGCCCTCCTCGAAGGAGGAGCTGAACTCCGTGGCCGGCCGCGGCTTGTGGGCCTGGCTCGCGGCCGCCGCCCCCTGGCCGGCCGCGGTCAGTACCAGTGCGGCCGCCCCCAGGGCCGCCGTACTGGCGAGTTTGTGTCTGGATCGGATCGATCTGCCCTGCATGGGTGAGCCCCTCCCGGAGCTGTCGACAACGTTGTCAGTTGGCTGCGCAACGTCCAGTAGGGAGGCAAGGGGTCAGTGGTGTCAAGGGTGTTGGCGCGGGTCGGGGAGCGGGCCGGGACGGATCACCCCCGCCGCGCCGGGCCGATCGCGCCGGCCGCCGTGGCGGCGGGGGCGGCACCGTCAGGCGGGGCTGAGCCGCAGCGTCTCGATCCGGTCCCATTCCGCGGCCGCGAGCCGCTCGTGGACGCGCAGTCCGGGGGCGGCCAGGACGTGCAGGTACTGGGGCGGCGTGAGGTTGCGCGCGAGCGCGACGAGGGTCTCCAGGGCGCCGTTCGCCAGGTACTTGACCTGTGCCAGGTCCACCGTGATCGCTTCGGCCTCCCGGCCGGCCTCGGCCACGGCGACCGCCAGGGGGGCTTTGTGGGCTCCGACGATCTCGCCGCAGAGCCGGACACCGGGGGTGTGCCGCAGGGGGGTGATGAGGAGGCGTTCGTCGACGAAATAGCCGCGCATGCGGGGGTCCCAGGGGCCATGCGCCGTCCGGCGAGGAGCGGTGGGTCCCACTTCGGCCGGGCCCGCCGTCGAACGGCTCGTTCGGAGCGGGACCGAGTACCCGCGAATGGCAGCCGCTGGCGTAGGGCCTCCCTGGGCCCGAGTGGTCGCCGGACGCAGGGTCACCGCGCTGACGGCGACGAAGAGTCCACGGACTGCTACGGAGCGTACAGGGCGGGTCCGTGCGCGGGTAGTCCCGCGATTCCGGAGCGCGGAGCGGCGCGAGCCTCGCGGGTGGTGGGGGGAGCCGGGTTCGGGCCGGAGCTGAAGATGGCCAGAACGCCTTCTTGAATCCCGGGCGTTCGTTCATTTTCCGAACACAGCGACCCCGAAACGTGCACCGAGATGCCCCACAAGAATGTTTTCGCGCCGCTTCACCCCACCTGGACACCTCGGTGGCTTCCCGTCCGGGCCGTACCACTACATCCTTTGGAGGCAACGGAGTTGGGAAGATCGACATCTACCGGGCTGCGGCTTATTTCCGGGAGGTCTCAACTCGGAAAAGACCGGCGCCCAAACCTGCATTCGATCTTGCCCAGCTCACAGTGAGTGGACTATACCTGTCGGCGTCCGCCCCGGCCGTGTTCAGGCCGCGGCCGGACCCGGGGGGACCAGGGGGAATCGGCGGCGCGTGCGGTGCGTGCGAGCCGGGTGTCTCTGTCGATCCCGGAACTCCCGTACCACCCAGCTCCATCTGCGTTCCCCCGGGACGGAGCATTTCCGGAAGGCCTTCCGGAAATGCTTTTCCGGTCCGGGGCCCGGGATTCGCTCCCGGCACGACACAGCACATCACCGCGGTGCCGGGGAAGATCCCGTTCACCGCCTGAGTCCTGTTGGAAGGCGAGGACTTGAGCATGGGACCCACCCCCGGCGTAGGCCATCGCGATCTGATCGAGCGGAGCGCGACCGTGGCTCCCGCCGCGGCTCTGGCGACCGCCTCTTCGGCATCGCTCAGCTGATCGCCGACGGCGCCCCCGAGCGGCTCCGAGACGACACGAAACGCCCCGACGCGCATCTCCGCCGCAGCTCAGGCGAAGACCCGCACCAGGGCGCGCTCCACGAGACGTGCGGCCGGCGCAGGGCCGACCCGGCCCGGCGGCCGCACACTCAGCACACCCCGTACAGCTCCATTCGATCAGTGAGGATGCAGAGATGACCATTCGTGCCGGCTCTCTTGACAGGCGGACGCTCCTGCGCGGGGCGATCGCGACCGCGGCCATGGGTTCCTTCGCGGTCGCGTGTGGCTCTCCCTCCAGCAAGGACAGCGACAGCGACAGCGGCCCGAAGGGCGAGAAGAGCGCCAAGAACCCGTTCGGTGTCGCCGCGAACTCCAAGGTCGACGCGGCCATCTTCAACGGCGGCTACGGCACCGACTACGTCAGCTACACCGGCAAGGTCGTCGGAAGCCAGGTCAAGGGCCTCACGGTCCAGGTCAAGCCGGTGGTCGACATCGCCCCTGAGCTCCAGCCCCGCTTCGTCGGCGGCAACCCGCCGGACCTGATCGACAACTCCGGTGAGGACCAGATCGGCTTCCTCGGCATCCTCGACCAGCTCGAGGAGCTCGACGACGTGTTCGAGGCCAACACCTACGAGGGCAAGAAGATCGCCGACATCGTCTACCCCGGTGTCAAGGGCCCCGGGACGTTCAAGGACAAGTTCGTCGGGCTCAACTACGTGATGACGGTGTACGGCGTCTGGTACTCGAAGACGCTGTTCGAGGCCAACAACTGGACCCCGCCGAAGACCTGGGACGAGGCGCTCGACCTCGGCCAGAAGGCGAAGAAGAAGGGCAAGTACCTCTTCGTCCACGGCAAGGAGGCGGCGACCTACTACCGCACGCTCCTGATCGACTCGGCGATCAAGGAGGGCGGTGACGAGGTCCGCATCGCGCTGGAGAACCTGGAGAAGGACTCCTGGTCGCACCCGGCCATCCAGGGCGTGCTCAAGGTCATGGAGACCATGGTCAAGCAGAAGATGTTCGTCCCCGGCGGCTCCGGCACCCAGTTCCAGAAGGCGCAGGCGATCTGGAGCAACGACCAGAAGGCGCTGCTCTACCCGTCCGGTGGCTGGATCGAGAACGAGATGAAGAAGGCCACCAAGGCCGACTTCCAGATGACCGGCATTCCGTCGATGACGCTCACCGACAAGCCGAAGCTGCCCTACGAGGCGATTCGCGCGGCCGCGGGCGAGCCGTTCATCGTGCCCAAGCAGGGCAAGAACCCGGCCGGCGGCAAGGAAGTCCTGCGGGCGATGCTGTCCGAGAAGGCGGCGGCGAACTTCTCGAAGACGAAGCTGGCCCCGACGATCGTCAAGGGCACCGTGCCCGCCGACGGTTACGGGTCGTCGGCCCTCGTCTCGCAGACGAAGATGCTCGATGCCGCCGGCACCAACATCTTCACGTACAACTTCATCGAGGCGTACGGGATGAACACGGACCAGCTGGTGCCGTGGAACTCCTTCCTCGCCGGTGACCTCGACGCCAAGGGTCTGACCTCGGCTCTTCAGAAGATCTCGGACAAGGTCAGGGAAGACGACTCCGTCGACAAGATCAAGGTCAGCTAAGACAGCGATGAAAGACACGATCACCACATCCGACACCGCGAGCCGCCGGCCCACGCCGGCCGCTCGCGGTGGGCGGCCCCGGCGCCGCAAGCTCACCTTCGACCGGGTGACGTTCTTCCTCGCGTTCCTCGGTGTCCCGCTGGCCATCTTCGTGCTCTTCGTCCTGTACCCCTTCGTCCAGGCGGTCTTCTGGGCGATGACGGACTGGCGCGGCTTCAGCCCGGACTACGAGTTCGTCGGCCTCGACAACTTCACCAAGATGTTCCAGGACGACATCTTCCTGAAGGCCTTGCGCAACGTCGTGCTGCTGGCGGTCTGCGTGCCCCTGGTGACGCTGACGCTCGCCCTGTGCGTCGCGGTGGCCATCACCCTGGGCGGGCCCAGCAAGGGCCCCGTCCGGGGGATCAAGGGAGCGTCGTTCTACCGGATCATCTCGTTCTTCCCCTACGTCGTGCCGGCGATCATCGTCGGCCTGATCTGGGCGCAGATGTACGACCCGAACGCAGGCCTGCTCAACGGCGTCCTCACCGGGCTCGGTCTCGACGGGTTCGACAAGTTCGCCTGGCTGGGCGAGACGACGACCGCGATGCCGGCCCTGATGTTCGTCATCGTCTGGGGGCTCGTCGGGTTCTACGCGGTGCTCTTCATCGCCGCGATCAAGGGGGTTCCCGGCGAGCTGTACGAGGCCGCCAAGATCGACGGGGCCGGCCGGTTCCGGACGACGATCTCGATCACCCTGCCGTCGATCCGGGACACGGTGCAGACGGGCTACATCTACCTGGGCATCGCCGCCCTGGACTCGTTCGTCTACGTACAGGCCATGCTGCCGGGCGGTGGACCGGAGAACTCGACACTGACGATCAGCCAGCGGCTGTTCAGCGTCGCTTTCGCCAAGCAGCAGTTCGGCTACGCCACCGCGATGGGTGTCGTCCTCGCCGTCGTCACCCTGGTCTTCGCGGCGCTGGTCTTCCTCGTCAACCGTCTGACGGGCGGCGGCGAGGGCGAGGGCAAGAAGAACGCGCGTGGGTTGAAGGCTCGGCGTGCCGGAGCCAAGGGAGTTGCCCAGTGAGCGTCATAGCCGCTGACCGCAAGCAGGCGAGTGAGCGCAAGCCGGCGCGGGACCGGAAGCTGGCGAGAGCTGCCGAGAGCAGCGACCGCAGGTTCGCGGTGATCTCGCACACCTTGCTGATCCTGTGGTCCGTGATCGTGATCGTGCCCATGCTGTGGGTGCTGGTCTCGTCGTTCAAGTCGACCAGCGAGATCCTGTCGTCGCCGTTCGCTCTGCCGCACCGCTGGCGGTTCGAGAACTACGCGCACGCGTGGACCGACGCGAGCATCGGGAAGTACTTCCTCAACTCGGTGATCGTCGTGGTCTGCGCACTGGTCCTGGTGATGCTGCTGGGCGCGATGTGCGCCTACATCCTGGCCCGGTTCGAGTTCCCCGGCCGCCGGCTGATCTATTACGTGATGCTCGCCGGGCTGACCTTCCCCGTCTTCCTGGCGATCGTGCCGCTCTTCTTCCAGCTCCAGAACTTCGGGCTGCTGAACACGCGGCCGGGGCTGATCCTCACCTACGTCGCGTTCGCGCTGCCGTTCACGATGTTCTTCCTGTACTCGTTCTTCCGGTCCCTGCCGCACGACGTCTACGAGGCCGCGCTGATCGACGGCGCGGGGGACTGGCGGGCGTTCTTCCAGGTGATGCTGCCGATGGCCCGTCCGGGCATGGCCGCGGTGGCGATCTTCAACTTCCTCGGGCTGTGGAACCAGTTCCTGCTGCCGGTGGCACTCAACACCAACCAGGACAAGTGGGTCCTCACCCAGGGGATGTCCGCCTACGCGTCCTCACAGGTCTACAACATCGACTACGGCGGCCTGTTCGCGGCGATCGTGATCTCGGTGGTGCCCGTACTGATCGTGTACATCATCTTCCAGCGCCGGATCGCCGGTTCGGTGTCGCAGGGCACCTTCCGCTGACGCCGGCACGTAACCGCCGTCTCACCCGGCGCGCACACGGGTCCGGCCCCGGAGAGACACCTCTTCGGGGCCGGACCCGTGCGCGCGCTCGCTGGAACCGATTTCCGTCAAGGGCTTGACGGCAGATGCCCCTTCAGCGGAGCTTGGAGTTCATAACTTGTACAAGGGTCGGTCACCCGGTGTGACGCGGACCAGGGGCAGAGGTGGGATGAGTCAATGGAGACTCCGGGGTCGCAGTCATCGCTGCACCGGGCCAATCTGGAGCGGGTCGTACGCGCCGTGCGGCTCGCCGGTTCGCTGACGCAGGCGGAGATCGCGAGGACGACAGGGCTCTCCGCGGCCACGGTCTCCAATATCGTCCGCGAGCTGAAGGAGGGCGGGACCGTCGAGGTCACGCCGACCTCGGCCGGGGGGCGCAGGGCGCGCAGCGTCTCGCTCAGCGGTGACGCGGGCATCGTGATCGGCGTCGACTTCGGCCACACGCACCTGCGCGTGGCCATCGGCAACCTGGCCCACCAGGTGCTCGCGGAGGAGTCCGAGCCGCTGGACGTGGACGCCAGCGCCGCCCAGGGCTTCGACCGGGCCGAGGAGCTGGTGGAGCGGCTCGTCGCCGCCACCGGCGTGGACCGCGCCAAGGTCGCGGGGGTGGGGCTCGGCGTGCCGGGCCCCATCGACGTGGAGAGCGGCACGCTGGGCTCCACCTCGATCCTGCCGGGCTGGTCCGGCACGCGGCCCGCGGAGGAGCTGGGCCGGCGCCTGGGGGTGCCGGTGCACGTCGACAACGACGCGAACCTCGGCGCGCTGGGCGAGCTGGTGTGGGGCAGCGGGCGCGGCGTGCGGGACCTCGCGTACATCAAGGTGGCGAGCGGCGTCGGCGCCGGGCTCGTCATCGAGGGGAAGATCTACCGGGGGCCCGGTGGCACCGCGGGCGAGATCGGGCACATCACGCTGGACGAGTCGGGCCCGGTCTGCCGCTGCGGCAACCGCGGCTGCCTGGAGACCTTCACCGCCGCCCGGTACGTGCTGCCGCTGCTCCAGTCGAGCCACGGCACCGATCTGACCATGGAGGGCGTGGTCCGGCTCGCCCGCGACGGGGACCCGGGCTGCCGCCGCGTCATCGCCGACGTGGGCCGGCACATCGGCTCGGGTGTCGCGAATCTCTGCAATCTGCTCAACCCCAGCCGGGTCGTCCTCGGCGGCGATCTGGCGGAGGCCGGAGAGCTGGTCCTGGGGCCCATCAGGGAGTCCGTGGGACGCTATGCGATCCCGAGCGCCGCCCGTCAACTCTCCGTCCTCCCAGGGGCGTTGGGGGGCCGCGCGGAGGTGCTCGGCGCGCTCGCGCTGGCCCTCAGCGAGATGGGTGATTCGACCCTTTTGGATGGATCTGTTCCATCGGTAGCACCTGCCTTCACTTAGAGAACGCATGACACCGTTGCCATCTCGTTAAGGATTTACTCCTTGACGCTGGGGTTGCGGCCGAGTTGACTTCCAGCCACCTCGGCCGCAACGTCG
This sequence comes from Streptomyces sp. NPDC006552, assembly GCF_040611655.1. Taxonomy (NCBI): domain Bacteria; kingdom Bacillati; phylum Actinomycetota; class Actinomycetes; order Kitasatosporales; family Streptomycetaceae; genus Streptomyces; species Streptomyces sp. NPDC006552. The sequence goes on along the minus strand of NZ_JBEXOS010000033.1, from coordinate 15,622 downwards.
CGGCCTCGTCAGGGAGGTTTCTGAAGTGAACACGCGTACGCGTCGTGCCGCCGTTGCGTTCTGTGCCACCGCCATGGCCGTCTCTCTCGCCGCCTGCGGCTCCGCCAAGGAGTCCAAGGGTGACGACGGGGACAAGTCGTCCAGCACCAAGAAGGGCGACGACATCACCGTCGGTCTGCTCCTGCCGGAGAACCAGACCGCTCGCTACGAGAAGTTCGACAAGCCGATCATTGAGAAGCAGATATCCACGCTGACCAATGGCAAGGGCAAGCTCGAGTACCTGAACGCCAAGCAGGACGCGACCCTCCAGTCGCAGCAGATCGACACGATGATCACCAAGAAGGTCGACGTGCTGATCCTGGACGCGGTCGACTTCAAGGCCGTCGCCAGCGGCGTCAAGAAGGCCAAGGACGCGGGCATCCCCGTCGTCGCGTACGACCGCCTGGCCGAGGGTCCGATCGCCGCCTACACCTCGTTCGACAACACCGAGGTCGGCAAGACCCAGGGTGAGGCGCTGCTGAAGGCCATGGGCTCCAAGGCCACCAAGAGCAGCAAGATCGTCATGATGAACGGCGCGGTCACCGACCCGAACGCCAAGCAGTTCAAGGACGGCGCCCACTCCGTCCTCGACGGCAAGGTCACCATCGCCAAGGAGTACGACACCAAGGAGTGGAAGCCGGAGAACGCCAACGCCAACATGGAAGGCGCCATCTCCGCGGTCGGCAAGGACAAGATCGCCGGCGTCTACTCCGCCAACGACGGCATGGCGGGCGGCTCCATCACCGCGCTGAAGGCCGCGGGCGTCAGCAAGCTCCCCCCGGTCACCGGCCAGGACGCCGAGCTCGCCGGTGTGCAGCGGATCATCACCGGTGACCAGTACATGAGCGTCTTCAAGTCGTACCCGCAGGAGGCCGAGACCGTCGCCAAGATGGCCGTCTCCATCGCGAAGAACGGCAAGCTCGACGAGGGCATCGCCACCGGCACCGTGGACAGCGGCAGCGAGAAGGGCGTCCCCTCGGTGATCGTCCCGGTCGTCTCCCTGACCAAGGACAACATCAAGGACACGGTCATCAAGGAGGGTTACTACACCCTCGGCGAGATCTGCACCGCCAAGTACAAGGCGGCCTGCGACAAGATCGGTCTGAAGTAACCCCCCTGTCCCGCACGGGACCTGCGCGCCACCACTGGTAGCGCTCCTGTGTGAGCACGTCCGGCGCCCCGCCGCCGACAGCCCCGCAAGCTCAACGGCGGGGCGCCGGACGCAGCACACCCCCTCAGTCTTCACTTCTGTTCAACCTCCCGCCAGGTCAGGCCTTTGGCGGCGAAGGAGATGGTTCACGTGTCCGCTACGCCCGTGCTGGCGTTGCGCGGGGTCTCCAAGCGATTCGGTGCCGTCCAGGCGCTCACCGACGTAGAGCTTGAGGTCCACGCCGGTGAGGTGGTCGCCCTGGTGGGCGACAACGGTGCCGGAAAGTCCACCCTGGTCAAGACGATCGCCGGGGTGCACCCCATCGACGACGGCGTCATCGAGTGGAACGGCAAGGCCGTCGCGGTCAACCGGCCGCACGACGCCCAGGCTCTCGGTATCGCGACCGTCTACCAGGACCTCGCGCTCTGCGACAACATCGACGTCGTCGGCAACCTCTTCCTGGGCCGCGAGATCAAGCGCCGCGGAGTCCTCGACGAGATCGAGATGGAGCGCCGCTCGCGCGAGCTCCTGGAGACCCTCTCGATCCGCATCCCCAGCGTGCGCATCCCGATCGCCTCGCTCTCCGGCGGTCAGCGCCAGGTCGTGGCCATCGCCCGTTCCATGCTCGGCGAGCCCAAGCTGGTCATCCTCGACGAGCCGACGGCCGCCCTCGGCGTCGAGCAGACCGCCCAGGTCCTCGACCTCGTCGAGCGGCTGCGCGAGCGCGGCCACGCGGTCATCCTCATCAGCCACAACATGGCCGATGTGAAGGCCGTCGCGGACAAGGTCGCCGTGCTGCGGCTGGGCCGCAACAACGGTGTGTTCGAGGTCAAGACGACCTCGCAGGAAGAGATCATCTCCGCCATCACCGGCGCCACGGACAACGCCGTGACCCGTCGTGCGGCGCGCAGCAACGCGGAGGCTCAGAAGTGAGCATCGACAAGACCAAAGCCCCCGTGGACGCCGCCCCCGCGGCGGCCGGTGCCACGGTGACCGCCGTCGACCCCCGCCTCCTCGTGCGGGAGCAGGGGTTCGCGGGCTACCTGAGCGAGTTCAAGCGCAAGATCCGCGGTGGTGACCTCGGCGCGATACCGGTCGTCATCGGCCTCATCGTCATCTGCGCGATCTTCCAGAGCCTGAACTCGGCGTTCCTGGGCGCGCAGAACCTCAACAACATCTTCGTTGCCATGGTGGCCACGGGCATGATGTCGGTCGGCATCATCTTCGTGCTGCTGCTCGGTGAGATCGACCTGTCGGTCGGCTCCGTCTCCGGTGTCTCCTCGGCGATCATGGCCGTGATGAGCATCACCCACGGGGTCAACGAGTGGCTCGCCGTGCTCACCGCCCTCGCGGCCGGTGCCGTCATCGGCGCCCTGCACGGCTTCTTCTTCGCCCGGATCGGCGCGCCCGCCTTCGCCGTGACCCTGGCCGGCCTGCTGTTCTGGAACGGCTTCATGCTCCAGGTCCTGGGCTCCAACGGCACGATCAACATCGACAGCGACGGCGTCGTCGGCAAGCTCACCGGCTACTACTTCTCGGACGTCGCCGCCGCCTACGGGCTCGCGGTCGTCGCGGTCCTCGCCTACTTCGTGCCGACCTTCCTGGCCAACCGGCGCCGCGAGGCCGCGGGCATCCCGTCCCGGCCGCTGAGCGACATCGTGCTGCGCACGGTGCTCCTCGCGATCGCCGTGTTCGGCATGGCGATCATCTTCAACCAGTACAAGGGCCTGCCGCTCGCGGTGCTGCTCTTCGCGATCGTGCTGGTCGGCTCGGACTTCGTGCTGCGCCGCACCTCCTACGGCCGCAAGGTCTTCGCGCTCGGCGGCAGCGTCGAGGCCTCGCGCCGCGCCGGCATCAACGTGACGGCGGTGCGGGTCTCCGTCTTCGCCATCGCGGGCCTGTTCGCCGCGGTCGGCGGTCTCTTCTGGGCCTCCAAGATCGCGGCGGCCAACCAGAGCGCCGGCTCCGGCGACCTGCTGATGAACGTCATCGCCGCGGCCGTCATCGGCGGCACCAGCCTCTTCGGCGGCCGGGGCCGCACGTGGAACGCGCTGCTCGGTGTGCTGGTCATCACCGCGATCCAGTACGGCCTGGCCCTCCAGGGCATCGAGACGCCGATCCAGTACATGATCACCGGCGGTGTGCTCCTCGCCACGGTCGTCATCGACTCGGTGAGCCGCAAGACCCAGAAGTCGGCCGGCCGCGCCTGACCGGTTCCGACCCCGCTCATCAGGGCTGACTGTGCCCGGCGTCAAGGACGACGCCGGGCACAGTCATGGTCGGGCGCGAACGCGCGTTCGCACCCCCTGCGCCGAACGTGTGACCGGTGACGCGCAGCCCGGCCTCCGTCCACGCCGGTGGAACATTAGACTCGACGCACCCGGCAAGCTCGTACAGCTCAGCCAGCTCACACAGCTCTAACGCAAGGAGGCACGGGTGCCGCTGCTGACCCGCATCACGGGACCGCGCGATCTGGACCGGCTCAGCCTGGAGCAGCTGGACCAGCTGGCGGATGAGATCCGGACCTTCCTCGTCGAAGCGGTCTCCAAGACCGGCGGCCACCTCGGCCCCAACCTCGGTGTCGTCGAGCTGACCATCGCCCTGCACCGCGTCTTCGAGTCGCCGCGCGACAAGGTGCTGTGGGACACCGGCCACCAGTCCTACGTGCACAAGCTGCTCACCGGCCGCCAGGACTTCTCCAAGCTGAAGATGAAGGGCGGCCTCTCCGGCTACCCCTCGCAGGCCGAGTCCGAGCACGACGTCATCGAGAACAGCCACGCCTCCACCGTCCTCGGCTGGGCCGACGGCCTCGCCAAGGCCAACGAGGTCCGCGCCAAGGACGACCACGTCGTCGCGGTCATCGGCGACGGCGCCCTGACCGGCGGCATGGCCTGGGAGGCGCTGAACAACATCGCCGCCGCCAAGGACCGCCCCCTGGTCATCGTGGTCAACGACAACGAGCGCTCCTACGCGCCCACGATCGGCGGCCTCGCCAACCACCTGGCCACGCTGCGCACCACGGACGGCTACGAGCGCTTCCTGGCCCGCGGCAAGGACCTCCTGGAGCGCACCCCGGTCGTCGGCCGCCCGCTCTACGAGACGCTGCACGGCGCCAAGAAGGGCCTCAAGGACTTCATCGCGCCGCAGGGCATGTTCGAGGACCTCGGCCTGAAGTACGTCGGCCCGATCGACGGCCACGACATCGAGGCGCTGGAGTCCGCGCTGACCCGCGCCAAGCGGTTCGGCGGCCCGGTCATCGTGCACTGCCTCACCGAGAAGGGCCGCGGCTACACGCCCGCCCTCCAGGACGAGGCGGACCGCTTCCACGGCATCGGCCCGATCCACCCTGACACCGGCCTGCCGGTCAAGGCCTCCGGCGCCGACTGGACCTCCGTCTTCGGCGACGAGATGGCCCGCCTCGGCGAGGAGCGCGAGGACATCGTCGCCATCACCGCCGCGATGCTCCAGCCCGTCGGCCTCAAGAAGTTCGCGGACAAGTTCCCGGACCGGGTCTACGACGTGGGCATCGCCGAGCAGCACGGCGCGGTCAGCGCCGCGGGCCTCGCGGCCGGCGGCCTGCACCCCGTCTTCGCCGTCTACGCGACCTTCCTCAACCGCGCCTTCGACCAGCTCCTGATGGACGTGGCCCTGCACAAGTGCGGCGTCACCTTCGTCCTGGACCGGGCCGGGGTCACCGGCACCGACGGCGCCTCGCACAACGGCATGTGGGACATGTCGATCCTCCAGGTCGTCCCGGGCCTGCGGATCGCCGCGCCGCGCGACGCCGACCAGGTCCGTGCCCAGCTGCGCGAGGCCGTCCAGGTCGACGACGCCCCCACCGTCGTGCGCTACTCCAAGGGCGCGGTCGGCCCCGCGGTCGAGGCGGTCGGCACGGTCGGCGCCATGGACGTGCTGCGCGAGCCGGGCAGCGACCGCCCCGACGTGCTGCTCGTCTCGGTCGGCGCCCTCGCCCCCATGTGCCTGGAGATCGCCGCGCTCCTCGACAAGCAGGGCATCACCACGACCGTCGTCGACCCCCGCTGGGTCAAGCCGGTCGACGAGGCGATGGCCCCGCTCGCCGAGCGCCACCGCGTCGTGGTCACCGTCGAGGACAACTCCCGGGTCGGCGGCGTCGGCTCGGCCGTCGCCCAGGCCCTGCGCGACGCGGGCGTCGACGTCCCGCTGCGCGACTTCGGCATCCCGCCGCGCTTCCTCGACCACGCCTCCCGCACGGAGATCATGGCGGAGATCGGCCTCACCGCCCCCGACATCGCCCGCCAGGTCACCGGCCTGGTCGCGAAGCTGGACGGCCGCCACGAGCGCGACCGCGCCCCGCAGGAGGAGATGGAGCCGGCCCGGGACTGAGGGCTGCCTGAGCGCCGGGCCGGACTCACCCATTGGGTGGTCCGGCCCGGCGCTCTTTCGCGTGAACAGGCACGACTGATCGGCCGGTCGGCGGTTACTTGTCCGAATCATGTCGCAGGACGCCAGACGACGGAGGTAGCCGGTGACCACCCAGCCAGACACGGGACGCGCACGCAGCGGGCTGTTCAGAACCAAGTCCATCGAACAGTCCATCCAGGACACCGAGGAACCCGGGCACAAGCTCAAGAAATCCCTCTCCGCCCTCGACCTCACGGTCTTCGGCGTCGGCGTCGTCATCGGCGCCGGCATCTTCGTCACCACCGGCACGGTGGCCAAGGACTACGCGGGCCCCGCCGTCGCCCTCGCGTTCGTCGTCGCCGGCATCGTCTGCGCGCTCGCGGCGCTCTGCTACGCCGAGTTCGCCTCGACCGTCCCGGTCGCGGGCTCCGCGTACACCTTCGCGTACGCCTCGCTCGGTGAGTTCGTCGCCTGGATCATCGGCTGGGACCTGGTCCTGGAGCTGGCCCTCGGTGCGGCCACGGTCTCCGTCGGCTGGTCCGGATACGTCCAGTCGCTCCTCGACAGCTGGGGCATCCCGCTGCCCGCCGTGCTCGTCGGCCCGCAGGACGGCAAGTTCGGCTTCAACCTCGCCGCCGCCCTGCTCATCCTGGTGATGACCGGCGTCCTGGTCGCGGGCGTCAAGCTCTCCGCCCACGTCACGTCGCTGGTCGTCGCGGTCAAGGTCCTCGTCGTCCTGATCATCATCGCGGTCGGCAGCTTCCACCTCGTCGGCGCCAACTACAAGCCGTTCATCCCGCCGCAGAAGGAGGTGTCCGGCGGTTCCGGGCTCAGCGCGACGCTGCTCGAATCGATCTTCGGCTACACCCCGTCGGCCTTCGGCATCATGGGCATCTTCACCGCCGCCGCCATCGTCTTCTTCGCGTACATCGGCTTCGACGTCGTCGCCACCGCCGCCGAGGAGACCATCGACCCGGCCAAGGACGTGCCGCGCGGCATCATCGGCTCCCTCGCCATCTGCACGGCCCTGTACGTCGCCGTGTCGGTCGTCGTCACCGGCATGCAGAAGTACAGCTCGCTCAGCGCGGACGCCCCGCTCGCCGACGCGTTCAAGGCGATCGACCAGCCGTTCTGGGCGGGACTGATCAACTTCGGCGCCATCATCGGCCTGGTCACGGTCGTCATGATCCTGCTGCTCGGCCAGGGCCGGGTCTTCTTCGCGATGAGCCGCGACGGACTCCTGCCGAAGGTCTTCAGCGAGGTCCACCCGAAGTTCCGCACGCCCTACCGCTCCACGATCATCCTCGGCATCGCGTCGGCGGTCCTCGCCGGCTTCGTCTCCCTGGAGGAGCTCTCCAAGCTCGTCAACATCGGCACGCTCTTCGCCTTCGTCGTGGTCGCCCTCGGCGTGATCATCCTGCGCCGGACCCGCCCCGACCTGCACCGCAACTTCCGTGCTCCCTGGGTGCCCGTGCTGCCGATCGCCTCGGTCGCCGCGTCGGTGTGGCTGATGCTCAACCTCTCGGTGGAGACCTGGCTGCGCTTCCTCGCCTGGATGGTGCTCGGCCTCGTCATCTACTTCCTCTACGGCCGCCGCCACAGCCGCCTCGGCCGCCGCGACGCCGCGTAACCGTCAACCCGCGACCCCGGCCCCGTATGTCCCATTCAGGTGTGGACTGCGGGGCCGGATAGTTTGGCGCCCATGCTCACCGAGGCGCCCAGGCCATCACCGTACGTGTCCGAAGTCCGGCGGGACGCCCCGGACCCCGGCCTCGGCTACTGGCGGCGCCTCGTCCCGCTCCTCGCCCTGCTCGCCTGCGTCACCCGGGTCCCGTCCTTCGTCGGGCCGCTCTGGAACCCCGACGAGGGCTACCTCGCCGTCCAGGCCCGGATGCTGGCACACGGCGGCACGCTCTACGAGAGCGTCGTCGACCGCAAACCACCGCTCGTGCCCTGGCTCTACGAGGCCGCGTTCGCCGTCTTCGGCTCCGGCTCGCTCACCCCGCTGCGCCTGTGCGCCGTCGCCGCGCAGCTGGCCACGGCCCTGCTGCTCGCCTCGGTCGCGCGCCGCCGCTGGGGCGCCACCGCCGGTCGCACCACGGGCGTCCTGTACCTGCTGATCTCGGTCGGGCTCAACCCGCAGGACGCGCAGGCCGCCACTTTCGAGGTCTTCATGCTGCCGTGGACCGCGGCCGCCCTGTGGTGCGCCGACCGGCGCCGCTGGGGCTGGTGCGGGGCCGCCGTCGCCGGCGCGTTCCTGACCAAGCAGACCGGGGGAGCGGTCCTGGTGCCGGTCGCCTGGATGCTGTGGCGGTGCGGGCCGTCCCGGCGGGGCGTGCTGCGGTGCGCGGCCGGCGCGGCGCTGCCGGTGCTCCTGGCGGCCCTCGCCACCGACCCGGCGGGCTTCCTGTTCTGGACGGTGACCGGATCGGCCGCGTACGCCTCCTTCGCCGGCTCCGAACTGCACGTCCTGGCACGGGGGCTGACCAACGCGGCGATCCTCGGCGTGGCCTGCGCCGGCCTCCTGCCCCCGCTCACGCGGGCCCTGCGCACCCTGCGCACCGGCTGCGCGGAGCTGTGGATCTGGCTCGCCTCCTCCGCCGGGGCGGTCCTCCTCGGCTTCCACTTCTTCGGCCACTACTACCTGCAACTCACGCCGCCGCTCGCCCTGTTGGGCGCCGCCGCGCTGCACGTCCTGCCGCGCGGACGCCGCGGCACGGCGCTGCTGACCTCCGCGTGCTGCTGCGCGATCTTCCTCACCTGGGGAATGCTCGCGCCCCGCCCCGACCTCGCGCACACCCAGCGCGTCGCGGACGCGGTGCGGGCGCACTCCGCGCCGCGGGAGCCGGTGCTCGTGTGGGGCATACACCCCGAGACGTACTGGCTCGCCGACCGGGAGCCCGCGAGCCGCTTCCTGACGGCCGGGCTGCTCACGAACTACAGCGGGGGCCGGGACGGGCCTCAGGTGGGCGAGAAGTACGCCGTACGGGGCGCCTGGGCGGCCTTCCGCGGGGAGTTCGCCGCCCGCGCGCCCCGGCTCGTGGTGGACGACTCGCGCGGCGCGCCGTACGGGCCTCAGCGGGTCAGGTCCCTGCGGCGGATGCTGGCACCTTACGAGGTCGCGGGAACCGTGGACGGCGCGGTCCTCTACGTACGCCGGCCGTAAGGGGGGCGGGCATGAGAGGGGAGCGCTGCTTACGGGTAGACCGTCCGCGGCCCCACGCAGCGCGCCCCCGTCTCCTCGACCCGGCGCCGCAGCTCCCGGTCGGCCGTCACGACCACGCAGGGCCCCGCCGCACCGGCCGCCACCGCCACGATGTGGTCGTCGCCCTCGCCCGGCGCCTCCTCGATCCGCACGCCCCGCACCGCCTCGACGCCCCGGGCCCGGCCCTCGACCACCAGCACGACCTCCTCGTCCGGGTGCCGCTCGGCGTGGACCGCGAGCCGGTCGCGCAGCCGGACGGCGGCGGCCCGCCGGTCGCGCCACCAGCCGTCGGGGACGGAGCCGACGACGTTCGCGCCGTCCACCACCAGAAGAGTCCTCATACGGAAAACCGTACGTGCCGGGGGCGCGACGTGAGCACGGCCGCCCGCCGCCTAAAATGGAACGGTGAACGGCGACTGGCTGATACGCGCACGCGACGGCAGGCTCTGCGCCTACGCGTACACCCCCGACGGCGACGCGGTCTGCTGCCGCACCGAGCGCGCGCCGGACCACGCCTGGTCCGAGCCGCGCACCGTCGGCGGCGACCAGCGGCTGCACACGGTGCTCGCCCTGGCCCAAGCCCCCGGCGGATACACCCACTTGGTGTCGTGGCGCCCCACGGTCCCCGGCGAGTCCGGCCTGGTCCACTCGACGCACTTCCAGGCGCACCTCGCGGCGCTCGACTGGACCTCCATCGGCCATCCGAACAAGACGGGCGACCGCACCGGCCCGCCCGCGGTGGCCGTCGACGCGCAGGGCCGCGCCCACGTCTTCGTGCGCAACCGGGGCGGCGGGGTCAACATGCGCGCCCAGCAGGAGAAGGGCGGCTGGGGCCCGTGGCGTGACCTCAAGGGCCGCCGCCTGCTCGGCGAACTCGCAGCGGTGGCCGGGGAGTCGGGACTGATCACCCTGTACGCGGCGAGCGACGACTGCCTCTTCCGCTGGCGCCAGCAGGAGCCCGGCGGCATCCCGCGCGAGGACGACAAACCGCTGCGGGTGGTGGCCCGCCCGGACTCGCTGCGCGCCCTGGCGACCTCGGCCGAGCACACCACGCTCTTCTACACGGACGACGAGACCGGCGGCCTGTGGGCGTGGCGGGGCGACGAGGCCCCGGTCCGCCTGATGGACGCGGCGGGACCCGGCCCGGTGACGGTGGTCCGCTGTTCGCTGGACGGCGTGGACTGCACGGTGCTCGCGCAGCGTGCCCACAGCGGCCGTGTCGCCTTCGCCGCGTACCCCACGGAGCTGGAGTCGGCCGGCGCCTGGTGGACGGAGTCGGGCCCGGCCCTGCCGCCGGACGCGCGCATCGCCCTGGCGACGGACGCGGACGGCCGCGTGGTGGCGGCCACGTACGTCCCCGGCAACCCACCCCGCATGCACCTGACCCGCCGCAAGAACGAACCGGGCCTGGCCCTGGAGGCATGGCACGAGGTGCCGTAACCCCCAGAAGGACGCGACGAACGGCGCGAGAACCCCCACGGCGGGTCAGCCGGTAAACGACCGAAGGGGGCCGGGGCATCCGGCCACCGGCTGCGCTGAACGCCGCGGAGGGGCGCGGGGAACGGCGCGAGAAGCCCCACCGGCCGGTCAGCGGGTCAACGGCTGCAGAGGGGGGCAGGGCATCCGCCCACCGGCCGCGCCCAACGCCGCTGAGGGGCGCGGGGAACTGCGCGAGAAGCCCCACCGGCCGGTCGTCAGCCGCCCAACAGCCATAAGGGACGCGGGGAACGGCGCTAGAAGCCCCATCCGGCCGCAAGTCGCCCAACGCCGAAGGGGGCGCGAGGTGACCGCGGACCCAGAACGAACTGGTCCGGGGTCGCCCCACGCCCCCTCAACCGTCGGAGACGAACCGCGGGCCCCTACACAGGCACGCTGGCCACACCCGCCGCCAGGAACCGCCTACCGACAACCCGCTCCGAGACACCCTCCCGGTCCAGGTACGGCGTGATCCCACCCAGGTGGAAGGGCCAGCCCGCCCCCGTGATCAGGCACAGGTCGATGTCCTGCGCCTCGGCGACGACACCCTCGTCGAGCATGAGCCCGATCTCCTGAGCGACAGCGTCGAGCACACGGTCCCGCACCTGCTCCTCGGTCAGGACGACATCGCCCTGCTTCAGAAGCGCCGCGACCTCAGGGTCCAGCTCCGGCTTGCCGCTGTCGTACACGTAGAACCCACGCTTGCCCGCCTTGACGACGGCGGCAAGGTTCGGCGAGACGGTGAAGCGCTCCGGGAAGGCGCGGTTCAGGGTCTCGGAGACGTGCAGCCCGATCGCCGGCCCGACCAGCTCCAGCAGGACCAGCGGCGACATCGGCAGACCGAGCGGCTCGACGGCCTTCTCGGCGACCTCGACGGGGGTGCCCTCGTCGATGACGTTCTGGATCTCGCCCATGAAGCGGGTCAGGATGCGGTTGACGACGAACGCCGGGGCGTCCTTCACCAGCACCGCGGTCTTCTTCAGCTTCTTGGCGACGCCGAACGCCGTGGCCAGCGCCGCGTCATCCGTCTGCTCGCCGCGCACGATCTCCAGGAGCGGCAGGATCGCGACCGGGTTGAAGAAGTGGAAGCCGACGACCCGCTCGGGGTGCTTCAGCTTCGACGCCATCTCGGAGACCGAGAGCGAGGAGGTGTTGGTGGCGAGGATCGCGTGCGCCGGGGCGACCGCCTCGACCTCGGCGAACACCTGCTGCTTGACGCCGATCTCCTCGAAGACGGCCTCGATGACGAAGTCCGCGTCGGAGAAGCCCTCGGCCTTGTCGAGGACGCCGGAGACGAGCCCCTTCAGGCGGTTGGCCTTGTCCTGGTTGACTCGGCCCTTGCCGAGCAGCTTGTCGATCTCGGCGTGGACGTAGCCCACACCCTTGTCGACGCGCTCCTGGTCGATGTCGGTGAGCACCACCGGCACCTCCAGGCGGCGCAGGAAGAGCAGCGCGAGCTGCGAGGCCATCAGGCCCGCGCCCACGACGCCGACCTTCGTCACCGGACGGGCCAGGCTCTTGTCCGGGGCGCCCGCGGGCCGCTTGGCGCGCTTCTGCACCAGGTTGAACGAGTAGATGCCCGCGCGCAGTTCGCCGCCCATGATGAGGTCGGCGAGCGCCTTGTCCTCGGCGTCGAACCCGGCCTGGAGGTCCCCGCTCTTCGCGGCGGCGATGATCTCGAGCGCGCGGTACGCGGCCGGGGCCGCGCCGTGCACCTTGGAGTCGGCGATGAAGCGGCCGCGCGCGACGGCCTGGTCCCAGGCCTCGCCGCGGTCGACGTCCGGCCGCTCGACCTTGACGTCGCCGTTCAGCACCTGGGCGGTCCAGATCAGCGACTGCTCCAGGAAGTCGGCACCTTCGAAGAGCGCGTCGGCGATGCCGAGTTCGAAGACCTGAGCGCCCTTGAGCTGCTTGTTCTGGTTGAGCGAGTTCTCGATGATCACCGAGACGGCCTTGTCGGCGCCGATCAGGTTCGGCAGCAGCGCGCAGCCGCCCCAGCCGGGGACCAGGCCGAGGAAGACCTCGGGCAGCGAGAACGCGGGCAGCGCCTTGGAGACGGTGCGGTACGAGCAGTGCAGTCCGACCTCGACGCCACCGCCCATCGCGGCGCCGTTGTAGTACGCGAACGTCGGTACGGCCAGGCCCGCGAGGCGCTTGAAGACCTCGTGGCCGCCCTTGCCGATGGCGAGCGCGTCGTCGTGGTTCTTCAGCAGCTCGACGCCCTTGAGGTCGGCGCCGACCGCGAAGATGAACGGCTTGCCGGTGATGCCGACACCGACGATGCCGCCGTCGGCCGCCTCCTTCTCGACCTGGTCGATCGCGGCGTTCAGGTTCGCGAGCGAGCCCGGGCCGAAGGTGGTCGGCTTGGTGTGGTCGAAGCCGTTGTCCAGCGCGATCAGCGCGAACCGGCCCGCCCCGTAGGGCAGATCGAGGTGGCGGACGTGCGCGGAGGTGACGACCTCGCCGGGGAACAGCTCGGCCGCGCCCTTCAGGAGTTCAGCGGTGGTGGTGCTCACTTGTCGCCTCCGGCGTCCTTGTGGTGCGGGTTCTCCCAGATCACCGTGGCGCCCATGCCGAAGCCGACGCACATGGTGGTGAGGCCGTAGCGGACCTCCGGCTGCTCCTCGAACTGACGGGCCAGCTGCGTCATCAGACGCACGCCCGAGGAGGCCAGCGGGTGGCCGTAGGCGATGGCGCCGCCGTACTGGTTGACGCGGGCGTCGTCGTCGGCGATGCCGTAGTGGTCCAGGAACGCGAGGACCTGGACGGCGAACGCCTCGTTGATCTCGAAGAGGTTGATGTCCTCGATGGACAGGCCCGCCTTGGCGAGCGCCTTCTCCGTGGCCGGGATCGGGCCGTAGCCCATGACCTCGGGCTCGACGCCCGCGAAGGCGTAGGAGACGAGCCGCATCTTGACCGGCAGGCCGTGCTCGCGGGCGAACTCCTCGGACGCGATGATCGAGGCGGTGGCGCCGTCGTTCAGGCCCGCGGCGTTGCCCGCGGTGACGCGGCCGTGCGTACGGAACGGGGTCTTGAGGCCCGCGAGGTTCTCCAGGGTCGTGCCCGGACGCATCGGCTCGTCGGCGGTGACCAGACCCCAACCGGTCTCGCCCACCTCGGCGTTGGTGTTGCGCACCGAGATCGGGACGAGGTCCTGCTGGATCTTGCCGTTCGCGTACGCCTTCGCCGCCTTCTCCTGGGAGGCGACGGCGTACTTGTCGGCGCGCTCCTTGGTGATCTGCGGGTAGCGGTCGTGCAGGTTCTCCGCCGTCATGCCCATGAACAGGGCGGACTCGTCGACCAGCTTCTCGGAGACGAACCGCGGGTTCGGGTCGACGCCCTCGCCCATCGGGTGACGGCCCATGTGCTCGACGCCACCGGCGATCACGGCGTCGTACGCGCCGAACGCGACGGAGCCGGCGGCGGTGGTGACGGCCGTGAGGGCGCCCGCGCACATCCGGTCGATGGAGTAGCCGGGGACCGACTGCGGCAGGCCCGCGAGGATACCCGCGGTGCGGCCCAGGGTCAGGCCCTGGTCGCCGATCTGCGTGGTCGCGGCGATGGCGACCTCGTCGATCTTGGCCGGGTCCAGGTTCGGGTTGCGGCGCAGCAGCTCCCGGATGGCCTTGACGACGAGGTCGTCGGCGCGGGTCTCGTGGTAGATGCCCTTCGGGCCCGCCTTGCCGAACGGGGTGCGGACGCCGTCGACGAAGACGACGTCCCTGACGGTACGAGGCACGATGGCTCTCCTCCAAGATGCGGGACGGCACTGCCACGGCGCGCGGCTGAGCGCGCGCTCATGCCCTCATGCTACTTGCGGGTAACCATGCTGCCCAGCCCCCTCGCCTCAAGCGGCGAACGTCACACTTCCGCTGCGGGCCCGGTGGGGACTGGTCGCGCAGTACCCCGCGCCCCTGGGGCGCGGGGCTTCGCCGCTGCTCCAGGGGCCGACGAGATGGCGCACGTAGTGCGCATTTCAGGGGTGCGGGGAATCAGCGGGTTGCCAGGGCCGTGACCAGGGCGGGTGTCACTTGCTCCACCTGCCAGCGGCGGGCGCCGTGGGAAGCGAGAGCGGCGCCCACGGACTCGGGGTCCACGACGGCGGGCGGCTCCCAGCAGACCCGCCGCACCGTGTCCGGGGTGATCAGATTCTCCTGCGGCATGTTGAGCGCCTCGGCCCGCGTGGACACCGCGGCCCGCGCGGCGGAGAGCCGCGCCGCCGCGGCCGGGTCCTTGTCCGCCCAGGCCCGCGGCGGCGGCGGCCCGGCCACCTGCTGCCCGGGCTGCGGCAGCTCCGCGTCCGGCAGCGCCCGCGCCCGGTCCACGGCCGCCTGCCACTGCTCCAGCTGCCGGCGCCCCATGCGGTGCCCGAACCCGGGCAGCGCGGCCAGGGCGTGCACATTGACCGGCAGCGCGAGCGCGGCCTCGACGATCGCCGTGTCCCCGAGCACCTTGCCCGGCGACACGTCGCGGCGCTGCGCGACCCGGTCCCGGGCGGTCCACAGCTCCCGCACCACGGCCATCTGCCGGCGCCTGCGCACCTTGTGCATGCCGGACGTGCGCCGCCAGGGGTCCTTGCGCGGCGGCGCGGGCGGCGCCGAGGCGATCGCGTCGAACTCCTGGTGGGCCCAGTCGAGCTTGCCCTGCCGGTCCAGCTCCTTCTCCAGGGCGTCCCGCAGATCGACGAGCAGCTCCACGTCGAGGGCGGCGTAGCGCAGCCAGGGCTCGGGCAGCGGCCGCGTCGACCAGTCGACCGCCGAGTGCCCCTTCTCCAGGACGTAGCCGAGCACGCTCTCGACCATCGCGCCGAGGCCCACGCGCGGGAACCCGGCGAGCCGGCCCGCCAGTTCGGTGTCGAACAGCTCGGCGGGCACCATGCCTATTTCACGCAGGCACGGCAGGTCCTGGGTGGCGGCGTGCAGCACCCACTCCGCGTCCGCGATGGCCGCGCCGAAACCGGACAGGTCCGGACAGGCGACGGGGTCGATGAGCGCGCTCCCCGCGCCCTCGCGGCGCAGCTGCACCAGATAGGCGCGCTGTCCGTAGCGGTAACCGGAGGCGCGCTCGGCGTCGACCGCGACGGGTCCGGTGCCCGCGGCGAAGGCCGCGACCACCTGGGCGAGCGCGGCCTCGTCGGCGATCACCGGGGGGATACCCTCGCGCGGTTCGAGCAGGGGGATCGGCGCCGTCTCGACGTCGTCCGGAGGAGCGCCTCCGGTGGTGCGCAGTGAACTGTCTGCTGCGGTCTCTTGGGCGTCGGTCACCTGTCAAGGGTATCTGTGAACGGACGGGGCGCCGCGGCGGGCCGGTGAGGGGGCGGGGGCGCCAGGGGTTGGGCCCGCGAACAAACGGGCCGGGGGGGGGCGACG